>JAFPKH010000232.1:0-7285 GCA_017424825.1 Treponema sp.
AGGAATCCTTAAAGGCTTTGGTTTTTAGGGGTTTCCTTATGCTTTATCCGTTTAGTTTGGTAGAAGAGCATTAGCGTGCGTTTGCGTGCGTAAATCCTAAGCAATGAATCGAAGAGGATAATTATGAAAAAGATTTTCCGGTTTTGCAAAGAATGTGTTGCCGAGCTTAAAAAGGTTTCCTGGCCTTCAATGGGAGAAGTTTTATCCTCTGTAAAAGTTGTGGTAATTTCAATCGTCGTTCTTGCGGCGGTGTTGGGTGCGTTGGATTTCCTGTTTGCAGGCGGATACAGCTATGTGTTTACAGGAAAGTTCCTGGCAAGCTGATTTAGGTGTTGGTTTCTTTTCTTAGCGTAGGTTGAAGGGTAGTTTTCATGGCAAAGAGTTGGTATATCGTTCAGGTTTTTACTGGATATGAACAGAAAATCGAAAGTACGCTTAAGCGTCTTCTTGCCAACGGTGAGTTGGATTCAAACGTCCTTACCGAAGTAAAAGTTCCTGTGGAGACTGTGCTTGAGGAAACCAAAAACAATAAGATCCGCGAAAGAAAAAACAAGATACTTCCCGGCTATGTTATGGTCGAAATGGATCTGCCTGAGCTTGGCTGGAAATCAACCTGCAATGCCATCAGAAGAATCCAGGGCGTAAACGGATTTGTAGGCACTTCACCTACTGAACGTCCGAGACCGATCAGCACCGAAGAGGCGAAAAGGGTTTTCCAGCTTACCGGTGAGCTCAAGGGTGAAAAGAAGACGAAATCAAAGCAGACGTTCGAAATCGGAGACCGCGTCAAGATCACTGAAGGTCCGTTTGCAACGTGCGACGGTACGGTTGAGGAAATCAGCAATGATCTCACGAAGCTTAAGGTCGGCGTTGAAGTTTTCGGCCGCATGACTCCGGTTGAAGTTGACTGCACCAGCGTTGCAAAAATATGATTTTTCACGGCCATTCCTTTGCGGGGTGGCTCGTTTGATTTTTGAAAGTTATAGGATTGGCTAATACCAAGCCTTTGCTTTATTTGGGAGAGGCGTAAGTCCGTTGGACATAGGCGCTTCGTTAGGAAAAAAGTTTTTTGCTTTTATCCACACCAATGTAAGGAGATACATTATGGCCACAAAAAAGGTAACAGCTGTCATCAAGTTACAGTGCCCTGCCGGCGCTGCGACACCAGCTCCACCAATTGGACCGGCTCTTGGACCTCATGGAGTTTCCGCACCAAAGTTCGTGCAGGAATTCAATGACCGCACCAAGACAATGGAAAAGGGACTCATAATCCCTGTTGTCATTACTGTCTATCAGGACAAATCTTTCACTTTCATTCTCAAAACTCCTCCAGCAGCAGTTCTTATCAAAAAGGCTGTCGGTATCCAGAAGGGTGCCGGTAATCCTCTGCGCGACAAGGTAGGAAAGCTTTCTCAGAAAAGCCTTGAAGAAATCGCAAAGCAGAAGCTTCCTGACCTCAACGCAAATGACCTTGAGGCTGCAAAGAAAATCATCGCCGGTACAGCACGCAGTATGGGCGTAGAAGTGGAGGCTCAGTAATGAAACACGGAAAGCAGTACCGCAACGCATTGTCAAAGTACGATGCTGCAAAAAAATATGAGGTTACCGAAGCTTGCAAGCTCGTTAAGGAACTTCATTATGTAAAGTTTGATGAGACGGTTGAGCTTTCAATCTCCCTCAAGCTTGAAAAGAACCAGACTGTGCGCGATACATTGGTTTTCCCGCACCAGTTCACGGGCGAAAAGCGCGTTTTGGTATTCTGTAAGGACGAGCGCGTAAAGGAAGCTCTGGATGCCGGAGCAACCTATGCAGGTTCTACTGAATACATCGAAAAGGTAAAGGGCGGCTGGACAGATTTCGACGTTGCAGTTGCTACGCCTGACATGATGAAGGATGTAGGTCGTCTTGGTATGGTTCTCGGACGCAGGGGACTTATGCCTAACCCGAAGACCGGAACTGTCACTCCTGATATCGTGGGTGCAGTTGCTGAGCTTAAGAAGGGACGTACTGAATACCGTGCTGACAAGGGCGGCGTAATCCACATTGCCGTAGGAAAGGTTTCTATGTCTGAAGCTGATACGGCAGAAAACGTTCAGACATTCCTTGCTGAACTTAAGCGCAAGAAGCCGGCTGATGCAAAGAGCGGATTCGTAAGATCAGTTTCCCTCAGCTCAACCATGGGACCTGGCGTCTGGATTGACTACAAGGAGGAAGCATAATGGCAGTTCGTGCAAAAAAGCTTCAGCCTGCTAAGCAAGCGGCAATTGAAGAAGCCAAGAAGATTCTTGGTGAATATGAAGATTTCATCTTCGTTGACTATCGTGGACTTACGGTGGAGCAGATTACAAATCTCCGCACAAAGCTCCGCGAAAAGAATGCAAGCCTTAAGGTTTTCAAGAACAACTTCGCAAAGATTGCTTTCGATGAAATGAAAACTGAAGGCGTCGCTGACTATCTTTCAGGACCTACGGCAATCGCTCTGGTCAAGGAAGATGCAAACGAATCTGCAAAGATTTTGTTTGACTTTGCAAAAGATGCTCCGGCACTCGTAGTCAAGGGTGCTTACGTTGAAAAGGAAGTTCTTGATCAGGCAAAGATTGAAGCCCTTTCAAAGCTCCCTGGAAAGAAGCAGCTCATTGCAATGCTCATGTCTGCAATCAACGGTCCTGCTCGTCAGCTTGCCGCAACATTGCAGGCTTATGTGGAGAAACTCGAAAAGGAAGGTCCTGCATCAGCAACGCCTGCCGCAGAAGCAGCACCAGCACCTGCAGAGGCATAATCTGGCCTCATGGAAATTTAAAAAACAGGCATAAAAAGAACATGATTTCTTTGCTTGCCTGATGATGCTGTAAAGGCATCAACCACAGTTAGTCTGAATATGCTGTCAACTATCTGTGGATACATGTATGTAGGGAACGGAAGACAGTTGTCTGACCGCTACAACAGAAAAACATATTTTATATGGAGAAGATAATATGGCAGCTCTTACAAATGATGAAATTCTTGAAGCAATCGCAAACATGACCGTTCAGCAGGCAGCTGATCTCGTAAAGGCAATGGAAGAAAAGTTCGGCGTTACAGCCGCTGCTCCAGTTGCTGTTGCTGCAGGCCCGGCCGCTGGTCCAGCTGCAGAAGAGCAGACTGAATTCACAGTTACTCTTGACAGCTTCGACGCTGCTAAGAAGATTGCCGTTATCAAGGTTGTCAAGACAGCTCTTAACTGCGGTCTTGGTGATGCAAAGGCAAAGGTTGAAAGCGCACCGACAACATTGGTTGAGAACGTATCAAAGGCTGATGCTGACAAGCTCATCGCTGACATCGAAGCAGCCGGTGGTAAGGCAAGCAAGAAATAATTTGACCGGTCCGGAGATTTTTCCGGGCGTGCGGTTGTCCGGTGAACTGCTTTTGCGGGGATCCGGATTGTTTGCTTGAATGCAAATGCAATAGAGTTTTTTAAGCTTCAAGAAACAGCTTCAAAAGGGCATGTTTTTTGAGGCTTTCTGCGTCATAAAACAAATATGCGGAAACGGTTGACGCGGTTTTTGCATGGACTCTGTTTCGTGTGCTGAACAAAGTTTTTGTTTGTAGCAGTTACAGGGTACCGAAAGAACCCCAAAGAGGTAACAATGTTCGCGAAGACAAAAAAAATCGAACGTAAGTACATCGGAAAGGACATCCAGGATTTCATGGAGCTTCCCGATCTTATTGACATCCAGCTTTCATCATTCGAAAGTTTTATCCAGAAAGAGCGCCTTGATAAAGGTGAACCGCTCTTGGACCAGGGACTTGAGGCGGTATTCAAATCTACATTTCCGATCGAAAGCCCCAACGGTGATGTGGTTTTGGATTATGAAAGATATGTCCTGGATGAAGATAACATCAAATACAGCGAACTTGAATGTAAAAAGAAGGGACTGACCTATCAGGTAGGAATCAAAGCCTTCATCAACATGACATTTAAAAGCGACGGCCACATTTTCCAGAAGGATGTATACATCGGAAACATTCCTTTGATGACCGACCGCGGAACTTTTATCATAAACGGAGCTGAGCGCGTGGTAGTCAGCCAGATTCACCGTTCTCCGGGCGTTATTTTCAAGAAGGAAAAGGGAATCTGCTCCAGCCGCATCATACCATACCGCGGTTCATGGCTTGAGTTCGAAATCGACCAGAAAAAGACAGATCTCATCTATGCAAGGATTGACCGCAAAAAGAAAATCCTCGCTACGATCCTCCTGCGTGCATACGGATATTCAACCAGAGAGGAAATCATAGACTGTTTCTATAAATCAGAAGAAATCTCAGTGCCGGCAAAGGCTGAAGACAGGGAAAAGCTTGTCAACAAAGTGCTTGCACGTGCAGTAATGGTGAAGGATGAGGCTACCGGTGAAGAGAAAAAACTTTTCCGCGCCGGAACCAAGCTCCATCCGCACGACTTGGACGACCTTGCAGCGAACAAAGTGGAGAAAATCACCGTCATAGTATTCGACACAAGGAAGAACAAGAACAGCGACACCGAAAAGAACGAGTCCCTTGACAGCATGATCATCATCAACTGTTTTGAAAGGGAAGAAATCCTCTACGCAAAGGAAGGTCAGGAAATCGTTGACGAGCCGAGCAAAGAGGATTGTATCTCAAAAGTCTACTCAGCGGTGCAGCAGGGTGAACTTGTTACGGTTGAGCAGGCCGAAAAAGATTTGAACAACTGGTTCTTCAATGACCGCCGCTATGATCTGGGACGTGTCGGACGCTACAAGCTGAACAAGCGTTTCGGATACACACCGGAAAAAACGGAGCTTACCCTTGTAAAAGAAGATATCATCAACACGATCAAGAGGCTGATTGAAGTCTATAACAATCAGGATCTTTTGGATGACCAGGATCACCTTGGAAACCGCCGCGTTCGTTCTGTCGGTGAGCTTCTTACCAACCAGTTCAAGACTGCGTTTGCAAGGATGGAGCGCATTGCAAAGGAACGCATGAGCATGAAGGAAATCGATACCCTGAAGCCTGCCGACCTTATTTCAAACAAGCCGATCATTTCAGGCGTAAAGGAATTCTTCGGTTCATCACAGCTTTCACAGTTCATGGATCAGTGCAACCCGTTGGCGGAACTTACTCACAAACGCCGTCTCAACGCTTTGGGACCGGGTGGTCTTTCACGTGACCGCGCAGGATTCGAAGTCCGCGACGTACACTGGACCCACTACGGACGCATGTGCCCGATCGAAACTCCTGAAGGTCCGAACATCGGTCTTATCGTTTCATTGGCTATTTTTACGCGCATAAATGATTACGGATTCCTTGAAGAGCCGTACCGCAAAGTCGTTGACGGAAAGGCGACGCAGGAAGTCAAGTGGCTTGACGCTACCGAAGAAGATGAAGTATACGTCGGTCAGGTGACTGAAGGCATGAAACCGGACGGATCTTTCCCGACCGAGCTTATTCCTAGCCGCCACCGCGGAAACTATCAGCCGCGCCCTGCAAAGGACATCCAGTACATGGACGTTTCACCGCGCCAGGTTATTTCAGTTTCTGCATCCCTTGTTCCGTTCCTTGAGCATGATGACGCCAACCGTGCTTTGATGGGCTGTAACATGCAGCGCCAGGCAGTTCCGCTTTTGTTCCCGGAGCCGCCTCATGTCGGTACTGGTATGGAGCGCAAGACCGCGATGGATTCCGGCGTTCTTGTCAAGGCAAAGCGCGACGGAGAAGTGGTCTGGGTAGAAAGCGACCTCATCAAAATCAAGCCGGCGGGAGTCAAGGGCGGTGTTCTTGATGAATATCCGCTCCTCAAATATCAGAAGAACAACAGCGATACATGTAACCATCAGAGACCTACCGTGCAGGTCGGTGAAAAGGTCAAGAAAGGCGATGTAATTGCAGACGGACCGGGAACATTCAACGGAGAGCTTGCGCTTGGCCGCAACATTCTCGTCGGATTCGTTCCGTGGAATGGATACAACTATGAGGATGCCGTCCTTATCAGCCAGAGGGTCGTAAAGGAAGACATGTACACTTCAATCCATATCCATGAGTTTGAGGTCGATGTCCGCGAAACCAAGCTCGGTATGGAAACGGTCACTCGTGAAGTTCCCAACCAGCCTGAAAGGATGCTTGACAACCTGGATTCCAACGGTATCGTACACATCGGTGCGAAAGTCCATTCAGGAGACATACTCGTCGGAAAGGTCACTCCTAAGAGCGAAACCGAAAATACACCTGAGTTCAAGCTTTTGAACGCAATCTTCGGTGAAAAGTCAAGGGATGTCCGCGATACTTCGCTCAAGCTTCCACATGGAGTGCAGGGTGTCGTAGTCGGAGTAGAGCAGCTTACTCGCAAAGAAGGTGATGAGCTTCCTCCTGGAGTCAGCGAAAGAATAAAGATTTTGATTGCGGACAAGAGAAAGCTGGTCGTCGGAGACAAGATGGCCGGCCGCCACGGAAACAAGGGTGTCGTTGCCCGCATTCTTCCGGTAGAGGACATGCCGTATCTTGATGACGGACCTCCTCTTGACGTTTGTCTGAATCCTCTTGGTGTTCCATCCCGTATGAACATCGGTCAGATAATGGAATCCGAGCTTGGACGCGCAGGAAAGGTTTTGGGAGAATTCTATGATTCACCGGCTTTCCAGACACCTTCACAGGAGCAGATTGCAGAAAAGCTTGCGGAAGCCGGTCTTTCAAAGGACTGCCGCCAGATGGTGCATGACGGATATACAGGTGAATATTTCGTGAACCCGATTTTTGTCGGCGTAATCTACTTTATGAAGCTGCACCACTTGGTCGATGACAAGATGCACGCACGTTCAACAGGACCTTATTCTCTGGTCACTCAGCAGCCGTTGGGAGGAAAAGCCCAGTTCGGAGGCCAGCGTCTTGGAGAAATGGAAGTATGGGCATTGGAAGCATACGGTGCAGCCAATACTCTCCAGGAAATGATGACAATCAAATCCGACGACATGAACGGACGTTCAAAAGTATATGAAGCGATAGTCAAGGGTGATCCAAGCGCTCCGATCGGTGTGCCGGAATCATTCAACGTTCTTGTGCAGGAACTCCGCGGACTTGCGCTCGACTTTACGATTTATGATGACAAGGGAAAGCAGATTGCCCTTACCGAACGTGACCAGGAACTGATCGACAAGCAGGGTGCTGGTTTTGATAAGGAGGATGAGAATGCGTGATATTCAGGATTTTGCAAGCCTTAAGATAAAACTGGCTTCCCCGGAAAACATCCGTGCCTGGTCATACGGCGAAGTAAAAAAGCCAGAGACAATCAACT
>JAFPKH010000233.1:0-5108 GCA_017424825.1 Treponema sp.
CAATCTTTTTTTCATACTCTCTCCTATGAGCCCCTGTAAGTGTATAACAATGAATTTAACGGCAACATACTCATTGCCGTCAGCTTTGAATATCCTAAAAAGGCAATTGCATTGAATTAATTTCGTCATGCAATGCCAACAAACCCGTTATAAGTCATCATATTTTTACTCCCGCAACTTCCGGATTAAACAGTTCCACCTGTTCGCCAAGGGGACCGTAGAAAAATGACATTCTTGCGTGAAACTCCGGGTTGCTGGGGATTACGATGTCCTTGGGTTTTATAAAAACTTCGTAGCCGGCTTTTTCAACCTTTGCGGCAAGTTCGTCCACAATTTTTGTCTGGAGCGCAAAATGTCTCACGGCACCAAGTTCGCGGATTCCGTCTCCGTTGCAGAAAATCTCAAGCCGAGCCGGGGCTTCATCACCGGAAATCAGCATCACGCCTTCTGGCCAGCAACGCTCTTCAACAAATCCGAGGACATCTTTATAAAACGAAACCGCTTTTTCAAATAAAGCCGGATCCTTGCATTTCATCGAAACATGATGGAAGCCTGTAATTGCATTATTTTTTTCCATATTGCTCAACGTCCTTTTGATTCTATTTCAAATACTGAACATAAATCTGGCAGGGATTTTCTTCACCCCAGATTTCGTTGATTACTTCAAA
Organism: Treponema sp.; assembly: GCA_017424825.1. Classification (GTDB taxonomy): domain Bacteria; phylum Spirochaetota; class Spirochaetia; order Treponematales; family Treponemataceae; genus Treponema_D. Next base: position 669 of record JAFPKH010000233.1, read on the forward strand.
CTCTTTAAAACCGCATGCCTTGTAAAATCGGTTGGTGATATCATAGTCCGGGTACATGCCAGGTTGGACGGTCTTCACCTGCATAAAAGAATAGCCTGAATCCACAGCAATTTTTTTTGCCGATTCAAAAAGCTGTCTTCCAAATCCATGACGATGAAATTCTTTTAGAACTCCCATGACTGCAATTTCTACAGTCTCTTTTGCAGTTTCTTTGAGGCAAAGAAATCCGACGTATTCACCATTTTCTTTTGCGGCAAGGAAAGTCCAATTTACGCAGGCCGAAATATATTTTTCTCTGTTTTCATCAACTTCAAACCAATCATGCAGGGCTTCGAGAATTTTTCTTGCAACGGCTTGTTTTGCTTCCGGGGTCTTTATCTGCTCAATCATTTTTTTCTCCACTCAGACAAGCGTCTTTCTCATAACGTAAGATTTACCGTTTTGCGAAACAACTTCAAAACCGGCCTTTTCATACATGTGCATTGGACCGGTAAATGCCATGCCCATATAGCCGCCGTCTTTTACAGGATATGCTTCCACATACTTAAACCCTTCTGCCTTTGCATCTTCGCAGACACGGTTGAGCAGCATTGAAGCAATTCCTTTTCCACGATAATCGGGTGCAATTTCAAAGCAGACAATTGCCTTTACTTCGCCGCGTCCGTTGCAGTTGACGGCAGCTTCATCTTCCGGTGGAGTATGCAAGTCAAATTCTCCAGTGCGGTAATAATTCAATCTTTCATTTGCATTGCACCAGCCAACAGACACGCCTTTATCAAAAACAAGGTATCCCTGAATTTCTCCGGCAGCAACCATCCGCTCGGCAGATTCTCGCAGGACTCTTTTCCAGCTTTCAAAATTATTTCCGTATTCTTCTGCTTTTTGATAAAGCTCGGTTTTCATTCTATCTTTGCTCAGATTGAATGCATTGCAGTAGCACGGATAAAATGGAGAGCCGTCAGAAAATGCCCTGTTGTCAAAAAAGTCAAAATAATCTTTTGCAAGGTCGGGCGACAGTTTTTTTATTTCGTAAGTTTCCATAAAAAATATTATATGGGGCAATTTGGGATTTGTAAATTATGAAAAGAGGAAGGACGCGAAATAATTTTTCTACTCAATTTCATCTATTGCAAAAAAACAAGTGGCGCAGCAATTTTTTTCTCAACTCTACATTTTTAGATATCTTATCTGTAATTCTCCATAAGATTTCTTTTGTATACGATCATATTCATATTTTAAATTACCATCTGTATAAATTGTCAGAATATTCCCTTCAATTGCAAATACTATTTTACTTGCTCCACGGCATCTAAATATTTCATCATTATTAATATACAAGCGTGCGTACTCGGGGTCAGAAAATGTATTCGTTATGTATGATTGAATAATATATTTCTTTGAAATGATTACTTCCTCTTCTTGAATCAGCGTTTTTTTTAGGAAATATTGCCTGATGCTGCACCCAAAGAGAAAGCTTGTACTAAATATTAAAAACAATAAAGCTGTGTTTTTTGATTTCATCTTTTTTCCTTTTTATCGAGCTTGAACAGCACGTTGTTTACGCGCTCCGTAATATGCAGTTCCGTTTCGGTTTCAACTAAGTCGTAACTTGCAATTACATTCTTATCATGTTTGCCTAGGACTTCCTGATTGGCTTTTGTTTGATTTTTCTTGAGCGCATTGACAACAATATCAAGTCCAATAACTTCACACTGGGGATTATTTTTTGCAATCGGAAAAGACAGATAACCGCTTCCTGCACCGAGATCAAGGATTTTCATTTTTTCCTTTATCTTGATGAACCGAAGTATTTTTTCCAAGTGCTCCGTATCCTGAGTCTGCTTGTTGTAAAAGTCTCCGCTTGCAAATGCATCTTCAAATCCTGCGCGCGTGGCATCTATGCTTTTGTTTATGTCCATTTTTTTCTCGCTTGTTGTAGTTAATTTTTAGTTCCATAGTATCGGGTAAGTTTTGAAATGATTATATCTTCAAAATTTCTTCTACCGTCAACAATTGTATGAACTATTATTTTGTTTTCAGCAATCTCATATACAATTCTGTAATAACCTTGAATTAATTCTCTATATTGCGAAATTCCCTGTCTGTCCAATTCTGGAGCAACTCTGCCGCTTTTTGGATGCTTTTGAAGGGACATTACATTTTTTTCAAATTCTAAAATTATTTTTTCAACATAGTCTGGACTTAGAGAAAAATAATAATCTGCAATTTCATTTAAATCATCTTCCGCAAATTGCGAGGCAATAATTTCTTTAATTTCCAAGATTATATTTCCTTTTTAAATTTGAAAAAACATCTTCTGCAGATTTGGCTTTTCCAGATTTTACATCCATTTCTGAAAATTGAATGAGTTTCAGTAAGCTAAAGGCTTTCTTCATTTCTTGATATGATTCTATATCAATTAAAACGGCCCGTGACTCTCCGTTTTGTGTTATGATAAGCGGCTCTTTCCTGTCGTTTACAAAATTCATCATGTCAGCGGCATTGCTTTTTACATAGGAAATAGGTTTTATACATTCACGGATATCTGAAATCATAGCAACCTCCAGTCTTTTTATATTACCATATTTAGACTGGGTTTTACAATCGCAAATTTCACCGCACGAATAAGCAGACCGATTTGAAAATTTAGGGAAGGAGACTTTTTTTCGTCCATGGCATAACGCCGTTTCATTCGGCACAGTTTTTTTAATTTGCTTCGCGGACTTTTGTTTTTTTGTCATGGCGTAACGCCACATCATTCGGCGCATTTTTTTTAATTTGTTTCACAGACTGTTGTTATTCGGCAATCCGGGGCGCGCGCCTGACTGCCGAGTTGCAAGAGAGTGCGAAGCGAATGATTTTCTGTGTGCCGGGGAGACAGCGATTTTTTTTGCGATTGATGCAATAAAGGCAATTCTGGACGGCGAGGTAAAATCATTTGAGACTTTTTGCAGGGAATATTTTATGAGAGAGGGCGGGTAAATTATTTTCTTTTTCCAGCAATTTCATAGACCTCATTGTCAGCTCTTGCCGAAATAACCAGAATATACATTTCGTGAGTTTTTTCATCTTCAACAAGTTTGTATACGACTCTGATTCCAATGTCGCGGTATTTTATTTTTAATAGTCCAGTCAAATCATTAGTGCCTTTATGACCAAGCGGTTTCCCATAACCACCTTCGCTCTGTGGTTTGGGATTCGATGAGACTTTTATGATTCCTTTCAAAACTATCTTTCGCACGGAGCCATCAAGTTTTGCCAATTCATTTTCTGCAAGCGGATGGTATTTAATTTTCCATTCCATCGACTACTCCAGATTTACTTCGACATCATTTAAATCTGATTCCGTAAGTCCGAATTTTTTCATCAGGTCTTCATGGTCTGTGTACTCTACATTTTGTGAAAGACGTTTCTGAGCCTCCGCAAGTAAAACTGCATCTTCATATTCGTTCATAATCTGCTGATAGGTCTGAGGACTCATGAGAACACATTCTGGAATATTATTTTTTACAACAATTCTAGTCCCATATTTTTTAACGTCAGAAAAAATCTTATTTGCCTCGCCTTTGTTAAAACGGCTGATTGGAACTATTGAATCAAGAATATTTGTAGTGGTTAACCCCTGCATGTCTGACCTCCCTAACTGTTTATTAGATAGTATATATGTTGTTTTATTTGTTGTCAAATTTGTTAGGGAATGCTCCGGTAAAACTTTTGTTTTTTCGCCCATGGCATAACGCCACATCATTCGGCGCATTTTTTTTAATTTGTTTCACAGACTGTTGTTATTCGGCAATCCGGGGCGCGCGCCTGACTGCCGGGTTGCAAGGGAGTGCGAAGCGAATAATTTTCTGTGTGCCGGGGGACTTGGCGATATGCCAGTGCAATTTGATGGAAGCCGTATCTAGGTGAGTGTGGGGATTTTCAAAATACCCCTGCTATTTTTCCTTTTTTGTGTTATACTTATTCTTATGGTGACAGAGAGACAACTTTCTACGGCAACAAATCTTCTCAAAAACGCAGGATGCACGGATGTTTTTTTGTTCGGTTCACAGGCGACAGGTCGTGCTCATTCCGGTTCTGATGTGGACTTGGGTGTAAAAGGACTGCCTCCCGCCATGTTTTATCGCATGCACTGGCAGCTTGAGGATGTTTTTGACATGAAAGTGGATCTTGTTGATTTTGACTTTCAGAAGGATTTTTTTGAATTGTTGCAACGCATAGGGGAACTGAAAAAAATTGGATGAACGGATTAAACAAAAAATAGATTTCGAAATCTTGCAATAAGATTCATAAAATGACTGCTCAGACAAATATCCATCACAGGTTTCCCCATATATCCCAACCCCGATTTTTTTGATATACTGGTTTGGATGTACTATTTTATTGTGAACCAGACTGGTGGCGGCGGGCGCGGGAAATGGACTTGGAAAAAAGTTC
>JAFPKH010000234.1:0-2788 GCA_017424825.1 Treponema sp.
AACGGCAGCAACAACAGCGGCAATCTCTTCGTCAGTCTTCGCATCCTCAAGCCTCCTGTATTCCTCGCCGCTGTTTTTTTTGATTTCCGCAAGCTCCGCGGCGTGCCGGTAGAGATACGCAATGTTCGCGTCTTTTTTTTTGTTTTCCGCCCGGAGTTCCTTCGCCGTGTTCTTTTCCTTCCTCCACAGCCGGAACAGGACAAAAACTGCGGACGCAAGGACGGCTATCACGATTACCATGCACAATGTAGGATTCATTTTCCCTCGCTCCTTTTTTCCGATTATATATCCGGCTGATTTTTTTTTCAACCCTGCGCATTGATTTTCTGTCAGCCTGTGCTATCATTGTCTTATGGACAAGAAAAATACAGGACTGGACATCCACGACCGAAGACGGCTTGCGCATGAAGCACGCCACATACAGGGAAGCCTGTCGGCATTGCTCGCACTGGAGAAAAACAATCTCAGCGAAGAAAAAATCAGAAAAATCGTAAACGACCTTTACACCAAGACGGATAAATTTTTGGAGCTGTTGGATTTGTCAAAAAAAAATAGAAAATCAACTAAGCGCCAGAAAATTATTGATTGACCACCTTGCATTATCATTGTTCGAATTTTGATAATCATTCATTCATTCACAATCGTGTAGTACACGTCATACTCGGAGCCGTATTCCTTCCTTTTCAAGTTAGCCTGCCTGCGGCACTCGTTCGCTTCCATCGGCTCGGAATCGTACACAGAGACAAATAGGGCTGTTTTCTTGAACACGTGATAAATAAATTTCATAATATCTCAACTACGCTTGTACATATACACTAAGCATCGTCCGCCTGTATTACCTCCCAAGGATTCGTGAAAATATCGATAGTTTCCGGCTTTTAGCGGAAGAATATGCGAGAAAATAATTGTCCCCCCGGCATTGAATTGATGATCAACAACGAGATTTCCATCGGAATCTAGTAATTGAAATTGATTTGACGATTTGTCGAAATCCTGAGCCAATAGAACGTGAATAAAATAATATCCATCGGAAGGTATTGTAATATCTTCATTTGAGGAACCCTCCCAATAAGATGTGTCCCACTCGTTAATCATTGACCCGGTTTGCGAACCTACGAGAACAGCATCGCTAGTCACAGGCTGATTGTTTCCAGACTGAACGGTATTTGTCGGCGTTGAGCTTGCCATCTGAATGTCACCGTTTTCCTTGACGGTTATTATTGCCACATAAGTTCCCGGATTCATGACCAAATCAACCGCACCGCTGACACCAGTTGTCAAAGTAAGCTTGCCTGTACCGCCCAGCTGCTTGAAATAGACGTGATATGTTTTCGCTCCGTTCCGTTGGTCATCGAGATACAATTTGAAAGTCGCATTGCTTCCCGCGTCCCCGATGAACCCTATCGTCCGGTATGTAACGTCACAGGACGGCATTTCGGTATCGGTGGGAATCGTGTACCACCTTACCGAATCAGTGGAGCTTCCTTTGTCGCTTGCCCTATGAATCATCTGCAGCATGGCATTGAGCTGACCGCCCAAAGTGGACAACGGCTTTCCGAACTCAAAATCAATTCCGTAAGCTCCTTTGCTCCAGTTTTCGCTTATAGAAATTATCTGGCACACGGCGGTTTTGTCGTTGAACGAAATCGTGATGTAATCCCCTACATCGTATTGCTTTTTATATTCATATGGGTTTTTAGCCAAGCCCTGAGCTGATACGCTCAAAGTCTGAGAAAAACTGTTTAGTATCGACAAGGCTTCGTTCGCATATTCCTCGGTTGTCGTCAAATCGGACTTGTCATCCCAGCATTCCACCCTGTCCAATCCGGTAGGGCTTCCGGCTTCGCCTTCATATATGTCCCGGTCATCGTCATCGCCTTTGCCGCCCACATACACGGCATTCGTAAAATTTTCGGAAGATTCTGAAAATGAACCGCTGGCAAGGGAATCATACTCCGGGCTGAATTTTACGGTCTTCGACAAATCGTTTCCTTCGTAGGTTTCGAGCGTGAAGCCCGATGATGTCATCTTCATCCGCCAGCCCAGCTTTGAGTTTGTCGCAATCGTGCAGAGAACGTCATACAAATTTCCGTAGGTTTCCGATATGCTGTAGGTATCGCCCTTGAAATTGAAATCAGCAGGAAATTCATTGACGACCGGAAGCCGTCTTTTTGCTTCGGCAAACTCTCCGCATTGGTCACGGACAAGGGAACGGATTATAAGTTCCCCGGCTCCTGTCATTTCCCATTTTCCGTTGGCGTTCATGTTCTTTATGATGCGCTTCTGGAATATGATTCTAGCGTCATACCCTGTTATGGTAAGAACCTGACCGCCCTTGCCTGTTTCGGTAAGGGAATCGCTCACTGATTTTATTTCGCCGACATCATAGGGGTCGTTGCCGAACTGCACGAACATTCCCATTTTGAATTTCTTTGCATTGGGAATGTTCATGTTGATGGTTACCGTGAATTCCCCGGATTCAAAAAGATTCCTTGAAAATGAACAGTCCTTGTAGTCATCGATTATAGCATCGAGATGAAATGAATCATTCTCGTAGTAATATAATTTCAAAAAAGGTTTTTCGTTCCACGCCATATTATTTACACCCCTAGATATTTTTCGGTAAAGGAAATGTCGCAATCTCCGGTTCCGTTCTCATACGTGAAGAAAATTTTATTTTCTCCAACCTTTAAATTCAGGTTCATGTCGGATGCTGATGATATGCGGTCAATGATGTTGACGTTGTCCTTGAAAAAATTCTTTTTCAAAAGATATCGTGAACCGCTCA
>JAFPKH010000235.1:0-5711 GCA_017424825.1 Treponema sp.
GCTTTTATATGAGCTCTTCTTACAGCTTCGGGAGACATACTACTTTCCATCATTTTGATTGCGTTTTTCATTTTCCAATTCCTTCTCATGCCTTTCGATGATTACTTCGGATTCTGCGATTAAATCCTTGTAAAACTTGTCCTGATCCTTTCCCTTTTTGTCCCCTCCTGTAAGCAGGAAAGCATTTCTGCCTGAATCAAAATAATAGGAAACCCTCAACAGATGCTGCCGGGTCTGGTTCCTAAGCTCCTTGAGATTCTTATATTTCTTTGAACCACGGAGAACATCCGAATAAGGACGGGGAAGGTTTGGGCCGAACTGTCTGAGCAAGAGCACTCTCTGCAATACAGCTTCCTTACATTCCTCATCCAGAGTCAGAAACCATGCGTCATATTCATCTGACGAATCAACATCCCACATACTTATGTTATATTCACTAAAGTGAATATATGTCAAGCACAAAAAATCCGGCCATGCGGAAAAACATGACCGGACATTACATGATCCTATGAATTCAGATTTTCAGAAACGGATCTATGCCTTGAGTTCTTTCTTGGAATCAAAGTATTTTTTCGTTTCCTTTGCTGCAACACCGGAAAGCATTATCAGCGATATGCAGTTAGGAATTGCCATGAGGCCGTTGTTTATGTCTGCAATCGTCCAGACCTGGCTTATGGTGAAATACGGCCCGATCAGAACCGCGAATATGTAGAGCACCCTGAACACCTTGACGACCTTCATGTTTCCGCCTGAAAGATATTCAAGGCAGCGCTCAGAATAATAGTCCCATCCAAGGATCGTCGTGAAAGCGAAGAACACAAGGCAGATCATGAGCAGAAACTGCACCGAACGTCCGTCACCGCCCAGAACCTTGTTGAATGCGGCAGTCGTAAGCGCGATTCCCGTAAGCCCATGGTCAGGGTTTGCGTCTGAACCGGTATAGAAAGCGATCACTATTGCAAGCCCCGTCATAGTACAGATGATGATCGTGTCGATGAAAGTTCCGAGCATGGAAACTATGCCCTGCTCAACCGGCTCGTCAGTCTGTGCGGCAGCAGCAGCTATAGGCGCAGAACCAAGTCCGGCCTCGTTTGAGAATATACCGCGGGCGACACCCTTCTGCATTGAATCGGTCACCTGCTTGAACGTCCATCCCATGATTCCGCCCATAGCTGCGTTCCATCCGAATGCGCTCTTGAAGATTACCGCAAAAGCTGCAGGGATGTGCGAAGCGTTCATAATCAGAACGGACACTCCAAGAAACACGTATATGACGGCCATTGCAGGAACGACTTTTTCCGCAACCTTGGAAATCCTCTTGAGACCTCCGATGACGACCAGAGCCACGCCAAGCGTAACTATGAGACCTCCGATGACTACAGCCCACGTGCAGACGTTTGAAGCACCCTCGACGAAAAGCCCGTCATGATAGTCGGATCCGAACACGAGCATGTTCTTTCCATATTTCGCAGGATTTGCCTTGTCAGCTTCAAGTGCGGAAATCTTTTCGGCAATCTTTTCGATCTTTCCCTGATTCTGCTCGGCTTCCAAAGACAGGACTGAAAGCTCGGCATTGAGAGCCTCAATCTTCCGGTCAGTCTTTACGGCAAATTCTTCACGCCTTGCCTTTAAATCATCTATTTTCTGCTGATACTCCGGATGCTCGTCCAAATACAGCGCAAGGCTTTCTTCGCTCGGCACTCCGAATGCAAGGGCAACGTTTTTGTTTTCAGGGTCAAAAGCATTTCCGACCGCAGAAGTGATTCCGTTGATCTGGGTGAACGTCCCTATTCCGAAAAGACCTACGCACACGCCGAACACAGCGAAAAGAACGGCAAGCCACTTCCATGAGAAACCTGTCTTTTCCTTCAGCCCCTTTTCAATGGTGTAGAAAGGACCTCCGAGAATATGTCCGCTTGGAGAACGCCCGCGGTATTTCAGGGCAAGCATGCACTCAGCATATTTTGTAGCGGTGCCGACAAGAGCCGCAACCCACATCCAGAGCAATGCACCAGGGCCTCCGCCCGCAATGGCAGTTGCAACGCCTACGATGTTTCCCGTTCCTATGGTAGCAGAAAGAGCCGTGCACAAAGCCTGGAAAGGAGTCACGTCACCTTCACCGCCCGTCTTCTTGAACATGGTCCTGAATCCCATGCCGAGCTTCCTGAACTGGACTCCGCGGAGCCTGACCGTAAGAAGTATACCCGTGGCAAGAATGAGGACTATTGTAGGAATTCCCCATACGAAATCATCAATTGCGGTAAGAATAGAATCAAACATTTTTTAACGCACCCTTGAAAAAATTTTAAGCAGGACAAACCTCTCCTAACCTTGACCAGAGTATAGCAGATTGCACCCCGATTTACAATCAACAGCAGCGCGGGCGGACGGTTCCAAAAAATTGCATTGGATTCCACTCCTTGCCAAATCTTCCGTTTGTCTGTAGATTCATGTAAGCGAAAAATTCAAACAGAGGATCCAGAATGATTGTTATAGAAAAAACCGAGATTTTCGGATGGGAAGCAGCAATACGAGGCATGAGGAATTCTTTCAACAGCTGGGACAAAAGCGACAGCGGATACGACAAGGAAACAGGAAAATATGTCGTCGGAAGCGCAGACTCGGAGCTTATGGAAAGGCTGTCAAGATCAGGGCCAAGCCACGCAAAATTCCTGCGCTACATAAACGTGACCATGGACGTCAACGCACCCAGATACTGGTGGGCAGAGATGGACACATACAAGGTCGGCACGGTAAGGAACAGCTGCTCAACCATGCACAAGGTTCAGTCAAAGGAATTCACAAGGGAAGATTTCTCATGCGAGCATCTGGACGAAGAATCATTGAAAACCCTGGACATGCTGATTTCCACGATCAATTCGGCGCGCGACCGCTTCAACGAGAAAAAGGAAAAATCCGACTGGTGGCAGATGATACAGCTTCTTCCTGCAAGCCTCAATCAGAAAGCAACGCTGCAATTGAACTACCAGGTGCTCCAGGGAATCTACGCCACAAGGAAAAACCACAGGCTGGACGAGTGGCATGTTTTCTGCGGCTGGATAGAATCCCTTCCGATGAGCACTCTGATAACGCTTCCTAAAAAAGACTGATTCGAGTTACAAACCCAAAGCCTTCGCGTAGTTTTCTCCGACAACCTTCCAGTCAAGGACATTGAAGAACGAGTCGACGTAATCTGCGCGGAGGTTTTTGTATTTCAGGTAGTAGGCATGTTCCCAGACATCCAGTGCAAGGATCGGGACGACGGATTTTCCCTCGCTGTACGGGTTGTCCTGGTTCGGACTCTGGCACACGCTCAGGACCCCTGATTTGTCGGTGCAAAGCCATGCCCATCCGGATCCGAACTGACCGAGTGCGGAAGCCTTCAAAGCTTCCTTAAGTTTTTCGGTTCCCCCGAAATCAGATTCGATGCGTGCCTTGAGCTTTCCGTCCGGTTCCTTCTGCGGGTCAGGCGAAAGCGCGGAGAAATAGAGGTTGTGGTTGAAGTATCCGCCGCCGTTGTTCCTCAATGCCTTCCTAAGCGATTCATCCCCCACTCCGTCAAGCGAAGAAAGAATCTTTTCCGCCGGAAGACCAGAAAGCCCCGCCTTTTCCGCAGCATCGTTGAAAGCCTTTGTATAAGATGCATGATGCTTACCGTAATGGGTCTCCACGGTTGCCGCATCGATGTACGGCTCCAGATCTCCGTATGAGTACCCAAGCTTAACCTGCTCGAACATAATCCACCATCCTTAATAAAAAATTCAGGGCAAAAAAGCCCCTTACTGAAATGATAGCACCAAAGCCGCAGTTTTTACACCCATTGACCCACGCTCCCGGATGATTATTGAAGAATTCCCGCCGTCATCATATATTAGACCAATAACGGACGATGTGCAGAAAAATTGCGCCGGACCAAAACGAAACAAAAAGGAGAAATCCAGATGGAAACTTCAATCAACACCAAATGCGTGCAGGCAGGATACACGCCGAAAAACGGAGAGCCAAGGCAGATTCCGATAATCCAGTCAACCACATTCAAGTACGACACGAGCGAGGACATGGGAAAGCTGTTCGACCTTGAGGCCAGCGGATACTTCTACACCAGGCTCCAGAACCCTACCAACGACATGGCAGCCGCCAAACTTGCCGCGCTTGAGGGTGGGACCGCCGCAATGCTCACTTCATCGGGACAGGCCGCAAACTTTTTCGCGCTCTTCAACATCTGCGAATCAGGAAGCCATATAGTGGCATCTTCATCCATATACGGAGGCACCTTCAACCTGATCTCGACCACGCTCAAAAAGATGGGAATAGAATCCACGTTCGTAAGCCCGGACGCAAGCGATGAGGAACTTAACGCCGCATTCAGGGAAAACACCCGCGCAATGTTCGGAGAGACGATCGCAAACCCGGCCCTCACGGTCCTTGACATCGAAAGATTCGCAAAGGCAGCGCACGCACACGGAGTTCCGCTCATCGTGGACAACACATTCCCTACCCCCGTAAACTGCCGCCCAATAGAATGGGGAGCCGACATAGTGACCCACTCCACCACAAAATACCTTGACGGACACGGTTCATGCGTCGGAGGAGCGATAATCGACTCAGGAAAATTCGACTGGATGGCGCACAAGGACAAATTCCCCGGACTCACCGAGCCCGACGAAAGCTACCACGGAATAACATACGCCGAAAAATTCGGAAACGCCGGAGCATTCATAACAAAGGCAACGTCTCAGCTGATGAGGGACCTGGGAAGCATACAGGCGCCGATGCATGCCTTCATACTGAACCTGGGAATCGAATCCCTGCACGTGAGGATGCCGCGCCATGTGGAAAACGGACAGGCAGTCGCGGAATTCCTTGAAAATTCCCCGAAAGTAAAGAAAGTGAACTATCCGGGACTGAAATCAAGCCCCTACCATGCCCTTTCGGAAAAATACCTTCCAAACGGAGGATGCGGAGTCGTATCTTTCGAGCTTGAAGGCGGAAGAAAAGCGGCGGAAAAATTCATGAAGTCACTGAAGGTTTTCGCAATAGAAACCCATGTCGCGGACGCAAGGTCATGCTGCCTTAACCCGGCCACGTCAACCCACCGCCAGATGAGCGACGAGCAGCTTGAAGAAGCTGGAATCCCGGCAGGACTCATAAGGATTTCATGCGGCCTTGAAGACAAGAACGACCTCATCGCAGACCTTAGGCAGGCACTGGAATCAATCTGACAAGCACAAAAATCAGGGCTTCGGCATGAATCAAAGGTAGGCGGTGTTTATCTCCCTGACCTCGCACTCCATGTCAGGCAGGCGCATACGGACGGCACCGCATACCATCGTGCAAAGCTCCTCGTCCTTCATTTTGAGCGACGGGGGCTTAAGAAGCTCGAACAGGATTTTCTTTTTCCCGCCCTTCTCGACAAGCCTCACGTCATGAACGTTAAGATCTGGATCAATCTTTCCGGCCTCATCCCTTATGATCTTCTTTATCTCCATAAGCCTTGGGTCATTCAGGTCGACCGGATCCATGTGTATGACCGCGCGGCATCCGAGGATCCTGAATATGTCCTCCTCGCATGAGTCAAGCGCGTCGTGCAGCGCGAAAACGTCAACGTCACCAGGAACCTCCGCATGAAGGCTCACCATCCTCCGGCCGGGACCGTAATCATGCACCATCACGTCATGGATTTCAAAAATCGGCTTGTGGCCCAGGGCAAC
>JAFPKH010000236.1:0-6351 GCA_017424825.1 Treponema sp.
CTATGACATGGCCGACATCGCGAAAAATCAGCTTGATTCATTGAACTACAGCCGCTACCTCAACACAAAGAAAAATTCAGGATATTATTCCGACTACGAAAAATACATGACCGACATACTCGCCGATGATTCCATGTACAGCAATCAGAACGTGATGAATTCGATGCTCAATGTCATATCTTCAAAGGACAAAAAGTCCATGTCACGTTTTTTCGAGCTTTACAGAAGCGGCAACGACAGGTCACTTAGCGCGTTGATCGGGCTTGCATCATATTACAGGACTTCAGCGGCCTATGTAGAAACCAATGCAGAAGTCAAGACGGAGCTTTTGAAATCCCTGAAATGCGCGGCTCTTGCATCAATAATTGCAGTGACGAGGATTCAGGACGTGCTTGATGACCGCCTTGTCGATTTTTCATACACGGGCATACAGGATCTCCTTAAAAAATCAAGCCGGTATTCGGACATAGTTTCCTGGGGAAATGACAACGGAGTCTGGGAACTTTTCTGTGTGCTTGCAGAAACGTCGGGCGACCTTGGATACAAGAATTTTTCTGACGATCTTTTTGCCGTCCTTATTTCATCCGTTCCTGAACCATATTGGAAGGAATATGCAGGAAGAAAATCAGCGTCATATAAGTAAGGGAAACACTGAATAATCCGAAAGCGGGTAGCATACCCCGTATGCTCATTCAGTGTTAACCATAAAATCCGCAAAATGTCCGCTTGAATTACGGATGCTTTGCGGTTTTTTTATGTCTTCCGGGGTGATTTACACTCCAAAAATCTTTTTTTGATTCGTCTTTTAATAATTCAGTCCGAGACCGAATGAAATCTCGAATTTCTTTGTGTTCGGATTTCTCCAGCTCATGTCGACCTGATCCTTGAAAAGCGTGCGTCCAAGATCGAATCCTACGCTTCCCCTGACTATATAGTTTTTGAATCTTGTCGGGAAGATGAGGATTTCTATACCCGCATCGTAAAATCCGTCCTTGGGGCTGAACACCCTTCCGGTCACCGGGTTTCTGGTAAGGGCTATGTCTATGAACGGCGAAATCTGAAGCTCGAAATTCAATGCACCGAAAAGCTTGCGCGGGAATGACCAGAATTTCTGCACTCCTGGTGACTGTGAATCATACGGACCGAAAATTGCAGCCGCCCATCCGAGCCAGTCCGTCGTGATTATATGGATCGGTACGTCAATGCTGAGCAAAAGTCCTGCATCGGTCGTGAGGAAGCTCTGGTTGTCAAGTATGCCCCTCATCCTCCATCCGACGTTGTTTGCATTGTCGTTGAGCATTCCGTATCCGAAGAACCTCGAATTTATGCCTACGTATTTGAATGCCTTGAAATACTGAATTTCCGCAGAAATGGCCGGTATTATGTTTTCAGATGAAAAATTGTAGGCTATGCTGTGGTTCAGCGAAATCGAATATCCGTCCCTGAAATTTCCCTTCCAGTTTACGGATGAAATTGCCAGATCCTGCCCAATGCTTATGGAAGGCCCCTTGAGGCTTGAGTTGCCGGGGTTTATTCCGTCGAAATCCCAGTTGTACGTGGCGTTTATCGAAGGCGTGTACCTTAATGGAATGACGTCGTTTATGTATCCCAATGTGAGCGGAAGGGATATTTTTCCGTTTTCGGTCAGATACAGTGCGTCGCCGTATGTTTCATAGCTGTTTTTACGTGCTATGGACTGGGTGAAAGTCACCTGGAGCTGGTTGTTTGAGAACGGAATCGATGTGGTTATGCCCGTGCTGTAGCTGAATTCAGGAACGTCCCCGATGAACCATGAGATTGCGAAGTCGTTGTTCCATGTGTTGTTCGTAGGTCCCAGCTGGAAAGGATATGCGTAGTCGAAATTCGTTCCGAGAGTCACTTTTGAGAAATCGTCCGGTGCCGATGAAGTTCCGAACTGCGTGTTCAGATCCACGTTGAGAGTGTTCATGAACCCAAGGAAATTGGAATCCTTGAGCTTTATCTTCAGCTCGAATCCGTTGTTGGAGCTGTAGTTGGGCTTCGGGAAAATCAGGAAATTTTTTGATTCGGTTACGGTAATATCGTAATCTACCTTTATGATGCCGTTCTCATCCGGTTCGTTTTCCTTTCCTTCCTTTGTGACATCATCGAAAATCCTCTTGTTCATCAGCTGCTGCACTATGTTGTCGGAATAGTCGTCAACTTCCTTTCGTGAGGAAAACAACATGTCCGTATTGATTTCCACGGAATTTTTCAGCGCGGACTGCTTCGTAATGCCCTTTGACGTATAATTTATGTCGCCTATCTTGTATTTAGGTACAGCCTGAGCGTTCTGTTCCGGCGTTTCATTGGATGCATCCTGTGCATATGATAAAAATCCTGCCGACAAAAAAAGCGCTGTCAGCAGGGCGAGTGATTTCTTATTCATTAATAAGCCCCTTTTCCGACCAATACTATCCATATTGTTTTTACTATAATCCAGATGTCAAGCCATATAGACCAGTTCTGTATGTAATATGAGTCCAGGGAAATGCGTTCTTCGTATCCCGTGTCGCTTCTGCCTGATGTCTGCCACATGCCGCTCAGACCCGGAGTGACGCTCAGTACATAATCAGCTGCATCGGAGTATTTTTTAAGCTCCTCATTTGTGACCGGACGCGGACCGACGAATGACATATCGCCCTTTATTATGTTCCATATCTGTGGAATTTCGTCAAGACTTGTTTTTCTGAGGAATTTTCCGATTTTGGTAACCCTTGGGTCATCGGTGAATTTTCTGTTGCGCTCCCATTCTTCCGCCATTTTCGGATCAGTTTCGAGGATATGCCTGAGCCTTTCCTGCGAATCCGCGTACATGGAACGGAATTTCCAGCATTTGATTTTCTTCCTGTTTTTCCCGACGCGCTCATGACCGTAAAAAACCGGGCCGCGTGAATCTATCTTGATGAGCAGGGCAAAAATCAACGTGAGAACAAGTACGAACGGAAGCGCGATGAAAGCTATTACAAGGTCGATTATACGCTTTATGAGCCGGGAAAAGCTTTTAGTGAGGTAGTTGGTGGAGATGTATCCGAGTATGCCTCCGAAATCCCTCATGTTGAGCGACATGGTGATTAGAGACTGTTTTTTCGGCACCGTGATCACGTACCTGTATGATGAGTGTATTTTTTCCAGATCCTTTTCGTAGTTGCAGAGTATGGCCACCTTTATGTTCAGGCCGTGCACTTGTGAAAGTATGTCGCTGCCGTTCATCATTACTGGAATGCCGCGGTATTCTTTTTCTGCCACCGGTCTTTCGGTCAGTATGAGGGCAGGGCGGTATCCGTAGTTCGGGTGATCCAGAAGGCGGTCCGCTATGTTTATGTCAGGAAGCGTTTTTGCGTAGAGCACGGCAGGAACCCCCCACCATTTGAGCTTACCGAAAATGCTGCGGAATGCTTCCCTTTCAATCGGAAGGAGTATTGATGCGAACGGCCATGAGATTACAAGGGCCAGCGCAATAGGATATTTTTCGGCTTCCTCCACGTTGATGGAGCTTGCAATGCCTACGAAAGAAAAGAATATGCAGAGTGAAAATCTCTTGACTTCTGCCTGAGGCGCAAGAAGAATTCCCGGATAAAGCCCTGCGGCGTAGAATACAATAAGAATCAGCGGAAGATATATGGCATAGTTCACGAAAGACTTGAAATTTATTGACGGCGGACTGCACAAGTTCACGATGAAAAATCCTATGCCTATGCTGAGCATGATTGCCACTGCGTCCATAAGCATCAAGGAAACTCCAGAAACAAAGGAACTGGTGCGCTTGAAATGATTCTTGAAATATGATGGATATTCTTTTGCTTCCATATCTTAAATTATACCAAAAAAAAGGCTTTGTGTACAGATTTTCACGGGTTTTATATGTTTTCACGGAGCTTTTGCTTCATGGCATAAATTTCCCGGAAAACCTTTTTTTTCTATCTTGACTATAAAACTCCTTTTCTTGATGCCGATAATGATTATAAGTGAGGTAATGCATATGATCAGAGGATGGTATATTGGTGCAAGCGGTATGAACGCACAGCAGAACAGGCTTGATGCAATTGCCAACAACCTTGCCAACGTAGATACCACGGGTTTTAAGAGGGACATCCCGGTGAGCAAGGCATTCAGCGACCTGATTATCCGCAGGGTTGATGCGGACGGTGTTTATAAGACATCCAACGGTTCCTATGATGTGGCTCCGATCGTCGGTTCCCTGGGGCTTGGCGTGGAGACAAACGAACTTTACACAGATTTTGACCAAGGCTCTTTCAAGTCAACGGAAACGAGCACGGACATGGCTCTCGGCGGCGAAGGATTTTTTGTCGTACAGACACCTGACGGAGAGCGCTTCACCCGAAACGGAAACTTCCTTCTTGGAAAAGAGGGCATCCTTCTTACAAAGGACGGATATCCCGTGATGGGAGAAAACGGACCTATTGCAGTTGAAAGCGACAAATTTTTCGTTAATCAGGACGGAATGATAATCGACCGTGAGAACGACGTTTACATTGACCGTCTTAAGATAGTCAGATTTGAGAACGAGCGTTACCTCAAAAAGCAGGGCGAATCACTCTGGGACACCAACCTGATTGCCGGAAGCCCCTATGTGGCGGAAGGTGATGAAAGGCCGAGGGTTCTTCAGGGATTCACCGAAACAAGCAACGTCAACGTAGTGAACGAGATGGTGCAGATGATTGAGGTCAACAGGGCATACGAAGCGAACCAGAAATCAATCCAGACCGAAGACGACATGATGGAAACTCTCTGGAGCAAAGTGGCCGTCGTCAACCGCTGATATACGGAACTATAAAAAAGGGAGATATACAATATGGTAAGAAGTTTGTGGACTGCGGCAACCGGAATGAACGGACAGCAGGCGAACATAGACACTATTTCAAACAACCTTTCAAACGTAAACACGACTGGATTCAAGCAGCACCGCGTTGAGTTCGAGGATTTGCTCTACCAGAACAGAAAGCTTGCCGGAACACCTGCAACCGAGGACACTATCACCCCGGTCGGAGTCCAGATGGGACACGGCGTTAAGGTCGGGGCGACACAGAGGATTATGACCCAGGGTTCACTCCAGGCGACCGGCGTTGATACCGACATCGCGATTGTGGGCGACGGATTTTTCCGCGTGCAGCAGTATGACGGAAGCTGGGCGTACACAAGGGACGGTTCCTTCAAAGTTGACTCAACCGGTCAGCTCGTTACAGGAAACGGACTCCGTGTGATCCCGGAAATCATACTCCCGGAAGGATTCCAGCTTGAAACCCTTGCAGTCTCCGATCTTGGACGCGTAACCGTAAAAGTGAACGGAAACCTTGATCCGATTGACGTGGGACAGCTTGAGCTTTACCGTTTCCCGAACTCAGTCGGTCTTGAGAACGTGGGCGACAACCTCTACAAAGTCACAAATGCATCGGGAGATCCTATTGCATCCAGACCTGGAATCGACGGAATGGGAACCACCAAACACAAGTTCCTTGAAATGAGCAACGTCTCCGTGGTAAACGAAATGGTGCAGATGATTGTCGCGCAGAGGGCCTACGAGTTCAACTCAAAGGCAATCCA
This sequence comes from Treponema sp., assembly GCA_017424825.1. Classification (GTDB taxonomy): domain Bacteria; phylum Spirochaetota; class Spirochaetia; order Treponematales; family Treponemataceae; genus Treponema_D. The sequence continues at coordinate 5,584 of JAFPKH010000236.1, forward strand.
GACAAGCGACACCATGCTCCAGACCGCGACATCTTTGAAGCGCTAACCGGAATAGGGGAGGAATGAAATGGCTGTGAGCGGAATCTCAGGAACGGCAATCACCGGAACTCTGTCAAACGGAACTGGCGCAATACAGGCGGCACAGGAAAAGGCTGACGAAAGCAGGTTTCTTTCATTGGTGCAGGAGATGACTGCAAAAAAAACTGATACGGCGGAAATCCCGGAATCAGTCGCATCATCACAAATTTCCCGCAACCACCGTCTGAACGGCGACTACACGCAGGGATTCTATGACTACTACACTTCTGCCTCCGACAAAAACGCTTCTCCTGAAGGAATGGCGGCTTCTGTCAGGACAAAAAACGGCGGAAAACCGACTATAGACAAAACATCCGAACTGTACGCACAGTCCAAGGAAATGGAGAACTACCTTGTCAAGATGATGCTTTCCTCAATGCGGGACACGATACACCATGAGAGCATGTTCGGCGAGGAAAACGAATTCGCGCGCGGCATGTACGAGGACATGATGTACGACAACTACGCGGAGGCCCTGACAAAGACAACCCATTTCGGACTTGCCGACCAGATTTACCTTGAGCTTTCCGGCCAGCGCTAGGTTTCAGAAGATTACGAATATGGTAAGCGAATGCACTCGGATTTTTCTCCGGGTGTTTTTTTATGCGCGCGTCATTTTTTCTTTGACTTAAGCTCCTGCTTTTTTGCATACATTTCCTTGTCAGCACGCTCGAACAGGCGTATGAATCC
>JAFPKH010000237.1:0-3150 GCA_017424825.1 Treponema sp.
ATGGAATCGATCCGCCGGAGGAGCTTAGGAAAGAGTACGACAAGCTTGTTTCAAGGAACCAGGGAGCAAAAAAATCAAATGAAAGCTCCGGTGTCCCAAGGGAAGTTTATACGAAATTCGAGGAGTTCAAGAAGTGGTGGTCAAAGAATCCTTCCGATTTCAAGAAAGTGCAGAAAAAAGGCGGCTATGACCACGGATATTCAGGCGGCATGTCTCCGAGGGTATATTCGGAAAGGGTTGCTCCAGTTGCATCATCAAGGGCTTCTGAAAGCGTTGCCGACGTTATGTGGGAAGACAGCTATGATTATGAACCTGCCGAATCTCCTGAAGTATTGCGGAATACGACAGGATCTTCTGGAAATGAAAGGATTACGAACCGTACTACAGGCGGACGTTCAGCTTCCGAACCTGTGTATGCTCTGGAGGGCAAAGGATTTTCTTCTGACGGCATGGAAAAAGGCAGGGGAAATACAAGAGGCACGGCCGCTACGGTCACTCTGCAGGCATGGAATTCAAATGCGGGATATATTGCAGTTTTGAAAAAGACTCCTGAAAGCCGCATGTACGCAAAGTATCTTGAGCTTAAGAAAGATTACGGAGCTTCACCTTCGTTCTTCATGGAAACCGCAGATTATTTCATCGACGAGGGAATGGAAAAGGAAGGAATGAGGATTCTTTCAAACCTTGCCGAAATCAACCTTGAGAATACCGACGTTCTCCGCGCACTGGGAGCAAAGCTTCTGGAACTCGGTGACTGCGAGAATTCAATCCGCGTGTTCAAGAACCTTACCAAGCTCCGGGAAGAAGTGCCCCAGTTCTACCGTGACCTTGCCATGGCCTATGAAAAGAACGGAAATTATCAGGAAGCGGTGGATGCATTGTGGTACGTTGCGTCAAGATCCTGGGATTCACGCTATTCAGAAATCCAGCAGACCGCGCTCAATGACATGAATGCGATCATTGCGAACAACAGGCATGCAAAAATCGACGTTTCTGCAATCGACAAGAACCTGATGCAGAATTTTGACGTGGGACTGAGAATCGTCCTTACTTGGAACACCGATGACTGCGACATTGATCTGTGGGTCACTGATCCGCAGAAAGAAAAGTGCTATTACGGGCACAAGGAAACCCAGTCAGGCGGAAGGATGTCACGTGACTTTACGCAGGGTTACGGTCCTGAAGAATTCTGCCTTAAAGTTGCACCGGGAGGAAAATACAAGATTGAGTGCAATTATTACGGAAACCATCAGCAGAAACTGCTCCAGCCGGTAATCGTGCAGGCGGAAGTGTACACCAATTTCGGCCGTCCGAATCAGCAGAAGCAGGTTATGACGCTCCAGCTTGATGACGTGAAGCAGACGTTCCTGATCGGTGAAATCGACGTGAAATAAAGCGCAGGTAAGTGCCGGGACATAAAAAGCTTGTTCCGGCATTTATCTGAAATTTTTTTGTAAGATACCTTGACAGGTGAGGTATTATGATGTATAAGTTACTTGTACGGCGAAGTATATCAAAGATTTTATGGTTAACACTAAATGAGCATACGAGGTATGCTGCCCGCTTTCGGATTATTTAGTGTTTCCTTAACTCGCATTGGGACAAGGAGGAATGTTGCTTAACTATTCTGATATTCTTAGAGGATTGACGGATACGATTATTTTAGAGCGGCTGAATCAGTCGGACAGCTACGGCTACCAGATAAACAAGGCTATACGTGAATGCAGCGGTGAAAAAATGGAGCTGAAGGAAGCCACTCTTTATACATCGTTCCGCAGGTTGGAAGACGGGGCGTTGATCCTGTCTTATTGGGGTGACGAAAACTCCGGTGCGCGCAGGAGATATTATTCCATTACGGAAAAGGGGCGTGCAGTGCTGAACGAAAACAAGCGTGATTGGATTGAAATTCAGCGGCTTATCGAAAAGCTTGTCCTGGGGGCAGGTACTGAAAATCAGGGGAGCTTGCAGAAAAAAATGACAGGAGAAAACAATGAATTCTAAAATCAAAAATTATGTTGACGTTTTGTTCAGGGACATACCGAACACCAAAAAAGCCAAGGAGCTTAAGGAAGAAATCCTTTCCAATCTGAACGATCATTTTGAGGCTCATGTTGCGGAAGGAAAATCGGAGAACCAGGCGTACACTGAATCTTTGGCTGATCTCGGTGACGTGGATGAGCTTCTTAAATCACTTGAACCTGAGCGTGACCTCAAAAACAGGATCGATGAGTTCAGGAAAAGCCGCGCGAAAAAAACGGCCGTTGCAATCGTTCTTTACATTATCGGCATTGCGCTTCTTATCGGTTTCGGCGGAATGGGTGAATTCATTTCCGGGCTTGATGAAGACAAGATGGGGCTTATCGGTCTGATTCTTATGCTTGTGTGTGCCGCAGTTGCAACCGGGCTTATAATCTATGCGAACATGTGCGCACCCCAGGACGTGAAGGATTATCTTTCAAAAGGATCCGGCATAATCCCTGACCGCAAACCAAGGACAACGGGAAACAAATCCTTGGATGCATTTTTCCGCTTCTACTGGCTTTTGGCCCTTGCTATTTATCTGTTCATAAGTTTCAGAACCGGCGCGTGGTACATCACCTGGATCATATGGATTATCGCCGCAGCAATCAAAGAAGCCGTGTATTGCTTTACCGGGGTAGACAGCAAAAATGCAGATTCTGAATAGGGGAGTTTACGGAAATCATGAAAGGTACTAAAATATTGGGTGTATTGTGGATTGTCGTTTCGGTGCTTTTGGCATGGATTCTTATTTCACATCTGACTAAAGGAGGAAATTTTATGTTTGGTCTTTTTGGAGCCAAGGAAGAAAAATCCGTTTCGGTTCCTGAAAATGCGGATACACATTTTGCCGCCGTTGATATAAAATCTATTGATGCCGACGTTTCTTTCGGAAAAATCATCGTTGAAAAAAAAGCTGTGGGCGATATATGCGTCAGTATAGAAGGAAACAAGAATTTGTGGCCGAGCGTATATGTCCGTGACGGCGTTCTTAAAATCGAAGGTCCGGAAAGAATGCTTTATATCGGTTTTAAAACGCTTACCGTTACTGTCGTTCTCCCGCAGGATTATGAACCGGAAGAAATCGACCTTAAAAGTACGAGCGGCTCCATGGAGATTACCGGCATAAAG
>JAFPKH010000238.1:0-9649 GCA_017424825.1 Treponema sp.
TCGAATACATGCCGGCAGCCATGGCGCGGAGGCCATACCCGTTCCCATACCGAACACGGAAGTCAAGCTCCGCAGCGCCGATGATACTGGGTGCGTCCCGGGAAAGCAGGTGGCCGCCGGCTTTTTTTTGTCCTTTTTCCCGTCCCACGTGAGCTCCATGACAGTTTTTTGTCCCTAAGTCACGAATGTTTTGCCGGGAATATCATTATAATATAATACTCCCGGAATTTGTTTTTATAATTTATCTGCAATGTCGTAGATCAAGCGTTCGCTTTTTTCCCATCCAAGGCAGGGGTCGGTAATCGATTTTCCGTATATTCCTTCACCGATTTTCTGGTTTCCGTCTTCTATATAGCTTTCCACCATGAATCCTTTGACGAGTTTTTTTATCCTGTCGCTGTGTGCGCATGAATTGAGAACATCCATTATAATACGTGGCTGCTCAAGCGGATTTTTGTTTGAATTCGAGTGATTCGTATCGATTATTGCACCCGGATTTTTGAGATCGGTTTTGTCATATGCATCGCACAATCTGATCAAATCTTCATAATGATAGTTCTGCTGGTTGTTGCCGTGCTTGTTTGTTGATCCGCGCAGTATTGCATGTGTATCAAGGTTTCCTGTGGAATGAACTTCCCATCCCCGGTATATGAAAGTGTGGTGATGCTGGGCTGCATGTATTGCGTTCATCATGACGGCATAATCACCGGAAGTGGGGTTTTTCATTCCGACCGGCACATCGATTCCGCTGGAAACAAGACGGTGCTCCTGATTTTCTACTGACCTTGCTCCGACTGCGACATATCCAAGAAGATCATCGAGATACTGATAGTTGTCAGGGTAAAGCATTTCATCAGCAAATATGAAGCCTGTTTCCTCAACTGCCCTCATGTGCATGTGGCGTGTCGCTATGATTCCCTTGAAAAGATCTGGCTTTGCATTCGGATCCGGCTGATGCAGCATGCCTTTGTAACCGTCTCCCGTTGTGCGGGGCTTGTTTGTGTAAATCCGCGGAACCATGAGAATTTTGTCCTTGACTTTTTCCTGCACAGGAACAAGCCTTCCCATGTAATCAATAACCGCATCTTCATTGTCAGCCGAGCACGGACCTATTATCAGAAGGAGCCTGTCAGATCTTCCCTCAATAACAGCCTTGACTTCGGCTCTCTTTTCCTCAACAATCCTGCTCACCTTTCCGGTAACCGGGTATTGTTCCTTCACCTCTGCCGGCACTGCCAGCCTTCTTTCGAAATCCATGTTCATGGCATCCTCCTATTTGATTCCTTTTTCCTGATCCGCCGAATACCCTGGAACAGACCGTTGCTCCGGAGATAAAAAAAAGGCTCTGTCCGTAAAGAACAGAACCTTCGTTTGCACCTCTATAATTCTGGCTGCAGCATCGTTCTACCCTTTACACAGTTCCAGGCCCGTTAAAGCCATAAAAGGAAAATCCGTTAAAAGAGAAGAATGAAAATGCGCTGAAGCAGCTGAAAAATTTCATGATTAACCATTCTACTGACATGTACTTCCGTTGTCAACCGGAGTGCAGGAACCTGACGCATGCATGTTTATCCGTGCGAGGGGAAGGACTTGGTGATTGAAAAAAAAAGCGGGAACGGTTAATATATCATCCATGACAATGAGGTCGCGGATGCATTCTGTCGGATGTATGCGCGGCCTTTTTATGTTTAATTTTTTCAAGCTTTTTGTGGTGGCATGATGAACGGTGATAAATTTCATGATGAATGCGGGGTGGCCGGTGTTTTCGGTTGTGAGAACGCGTCTTCCCTTGTTTATTTTGCGCTGGTTTCCCTTCAGCACAGGGGACAGGAGAGTGCAGGAATTGCGGCATCCAATGGAAATGCAATCAGATTGCACAAGGACATGGGGCTTGTTGGTGACGTGTTCAAGCCGGATCACTTGGAAGGACTTGAAGGAAAGATTGCTCTCGGTCATGTGCGCTATGCAACGGCCGGCGGGCGTACGGTTGAAAATGCCCAGCCGTTTTTGAATTCGTTCAAGCTCGGTTCAATTGCCCTTGCACACAACGGTCAGCTCGTGAATTATGAGCCGCTCAGGGAAATGCTTGAAGATGCCGGATGCACGTTCAATTCGACAAGCGACACTGAAGTAATATTGAAGCTTATTGCACGTTCCTACAAAAAAGGCCTGGAGCAGTCGGTGTTCAATGCGCTCAAGCTCATAAAAGGATCTTTTGCCCTCTGCATAATGACGGAGGACTGCCTTATCGGTGTGAGGGATCCGAACGGAATAAGACCCTTGTGTCTCGGAAAGGTCGGAAACGGCTACGTGCTTGCAAGCGAATCATGCGCAATCGATGCAATGAACGGTGAGCTGATCAGGGACGTGGAGCCTGGTGAAACGGTCATAATCACAAAGGACGGGATCAAATCATACAAGCCGGAAGAGCGCATAAGAAAGCAGACGTGCGTGTTCGAGTACGTTTATTTTGCACGCCCGGATTCGGTTATTGACGGAATACCGGTGCAGGAAGCAAGGTACAAGATGGGAGCCGCTCTTGCAAGGGAATCCCCGGTGGATGCGGACGTGGTTGTCGGAGTTCCGGACAGCGGCATAGGAGTTGCGATCGGATATTCAAGGGAATCAGGAATACCATTCGTTACCGGAATCGTAAAGAACAAATACATCGGGCGCACGTTCATAGCACCTACTCAGGCTGAAAGGGAAAGCATGGTGGCGGTCAAGCTCAATGCACTCAGAAGTGACCTTGAAGGAAAGAGGGTCGTAGTGATAGATGATTCCATAGTCAGGGGTACGACAAGTCGTCATCTGGTTCAGCTTCTGCGCAGGGCCGGTGCAAAGGAAGTGCATTTCAGGGTTTCATCTCCTCCGGTAAAATTTCCGTGCTACCTTGGGATAGACACTCCGAGCAAAAACGAGCTTATATCCAGCAACCACGAGCTTGAGGAAATCAGGAAGGAAATCGGTGCAGATTCGCTTTCTTTCATAAGCCTGGAAGGAATGATGTCGGCGTTGGACGGAAAGATACCGTCTGCCGGAGGATTCTGCCGTGGATGCTTCTGCGGTGAATACCCGGTCGGCTGATATTTTTTTGATACTATTGACAGAAACAAAATCCCGTGCTATGTTTCTATAAAAAGAAACGGTATTTCAGACACGGGGTTTATCATGGAAAAAAGAAAAGACGCGGTATGCAGGACTCTTTCCAGCGAAAGGTACACGCCATATTCATTGGCAAGAAAAATCGGTGCGGCGGCAATCCTTGAATCGGCAAGCTTCGCAAAGGGACGCGAAAGATATTCAATCCTTATGGCGGAGGAAGCATTCAAGATCGTGCAGGATGAAGACGGCGTGGCATTCATCGTTGACGGCGAGAGAAAGGCGTTCGATGCCTCTGAATCTGACAGCCGTGATGCGCTCGGAAGAAAAAAGGATGCCGACATACTTGATGCCCTCCTCTATGTTGCGACACAGAATTCCGAAGTTCCGTTTCCGGGTGACGAAGAGATTCCCATTCCTGCAAGCGGACTCGGATACCTGAGCTATGAATTCGCATGCAGGTGCGACAACATAAAATTCTTCGAGCAGAAAGACGAGCTGAAGATTCCCGAAAGCTGTTTCATAGCCGGGCATATCTACATAGTGTTCGACCACTTCACCGAAACCATGCACATCTTCGCGCTCAACTACAACGAGCATGAAATCGACCTTGACGCTGCGGTTGACAAGCTCATAAAGCGCATAAACGACATGGACTTTTCTTATGTCGAAGAACCCCCGGCAAAATTCGAATACAGGATGATAACCGACGAAGAGGAATCAAAGAGGGAATACATAGAGAAAGTGGAAGCCCTCAAAAAGCACATCGTTGCGGGCGACATAATACAGGCGGTACCAAGCAGGCGCGTTCAGATTGAATGCAGTGCCAGCGCAATGAACGTCTACGGAAAGCTCAGGAAAGTCAATCCTTCGCCGTATCTTTTCTACATCGATTTCGGCGGATTCCAGCTGACCGGATCTTCCCCCGAAAGCCTTGTGCGCGTAAGGAACGGAAGGGCATCCATACATCCGATTGCAGGAACGATAAGGCGCGGAAAAAATGATGCAGAGGACGACATGCTCCAAAAGAAACTTTTGTCGGATCCAAAAGAAAAGGCCGAACACCTTATGCTCGTTGACCTTGCCCGGAATGATTTGGGACGCGTTTGCGAAAGGGGCAGCGTCAAGGTTCCGCAGTTCATGGAATGCGAAAAATACAGCCACGTCATGCACATCGTTTCCAACACCGAGGGAATGCTGCGCGAAGGAGTGAAACCAATCCAGGTGCTCAGGGCTTCGTTTCCGGCAGGCACTGTTTCCGGCGCTCCAAAAATCAGCGCGATGCAGATTCTTTCCGGGCTTGAAAAAACGAAGCGCAGGTTCTATGCAGGTGCGGTCGGTTATGTCCAGAGCAACGGCGACCTTGATTTCTGCATTACGATACGTTCCGCACTCAAACAGGGAAACGTCTGGTCGCTTCAGGCCGGCGGCGGAATAGTCTATGATTCTGATCCCGAAAGGGAATTCACTGAAACGAAAGAAAAGCTCGGTGCCCTTATCGACACCCTGACGAAGTAGACGGCATCGGATTTTTATAACGGAGGGTTTAAAATGATTTTGGTTATTGACAATTATGACAGTTTTACGTTCAACGTGGTGCAGGCCATTTCCGAAGCCACGGATGAAAAAATAGAGGTCGTGAGAAACGACGAGTGCAATATCGAGAAGCTTGCGGCCATGAAACCGGACTACCTTGTCGTTTCACCGGGACCCGGGAATCCGTCGTCTGCAGGAATCAGCAAGGAGGCCATAAAATATTTTGCCGGGAAGATTCCTGTGCTCGGTATATGTCTCGGTCACCAGGCCATTGCGGAAGCATTCGGAGCAAAGATAGTCCAGGCCAAATTCATAAAGCACGGCATAACGGAAGAAATCATGCTTGACGGACGCGGGCTTTTCAGGACGATAGGGAAGACCGGAAAATTCACGCGCTACCATTCGCTCGTTGTCGATGAGATGACCCTGCCCGATGAATTCGAAGTCACTGCCAGGGCAAAGGACGGGGACATCATGGGTATCAGGCACAAGACTCTTCCGATCGAAGGAATACAGTTCCATCCTGAGTCGATTGCTTCTGAAGGATGCCGTGCAATAATCGATTCGTTCCTTTGTTATAGAAGGGAAAACCTTGACGCAGCATCATACCTGAACAAGCTTTTGTGCAAGAAAGACCTCAGCGAAGACGAAGCCGCAGCTTTCATGGAAAACGTTGCCGACGGAACCATGGACGGGCGCATGATGGCAGGAATACTCGTAGCCATGGCAGCCAAGGAACCGTCAGTTTCCGAGATGACCGGATGCGCAAAGGCTCTCCTCAAGATCAGGACTCCGTTCCCTTGTTCAAGGAAGAGGCTTGCTGAAATCGTCGGGACAGGCGGTGACGGAAAAGGATCGTTCAACATTTCGTCGCTTTCTGCTTTGGTTGCGGCAAGCTGCGGTCAGGCGGTGGCAAAGCACGGAAACAGGGCTGTGTCATCAAAATCCGGTGCGGCAGATTTTTTTGAAAACCTCGGAATCAACATAATGGCAAGTCCGGAAAAGACTGCGCGCCTTGTCGAAAAGACCGGGTTCGGTTTTCTCATGGCTCCCGTATATCATGCGGCAATGCGTTTTGCGGCTCCGGTCAGAAAGGCATTGGGAATCAAGACCATAATGAACGTGCTGGGGCCTCTTTTGAATCCTGCCGGTGCAGAATACGAAGTGCTCGGAGTCTATTCAAGGTCGCTCATGAAAAATTATGCGCGTGCGGCAAAACAGCTTGGCGCGGAAAGGGTGATGGTCGTCTGCTCGGACGACGGATATGACGAAATCTCCCCGTGCGCGGTGACGCATGTATATCAGATTGACGGAAGCGGAAAAGAATATCAGTACAGGATAGACCCTGCGAAATTCGGAATCACCGATGCCGATGAGTCGGAGCTTTCAGGAGGAAGCGGATCTGAAAATGCAGCTCTCGGATGTGAAATCCTTGAAGGCAGGGGAAGGAAGACAATCAGATATGCGGTCGCCCTGAATACGGCTGCAGTGCTTTACATTTCAGGAAAAGTCAGGACTCTCAAAGACGGATACCGCAAGGCTCTCGATGCGCTCGATTCAGGAAAGGCCCTTGCAAAGCTCAACGAGGTCGTGGGCGAAAGCAGGGCGGTGTGATTCCTATGGGCGGAAAAGACATAGTTTCTGAAATCGTCAGGCGGCGCATTGCCGACATAGAAAAAAAAGGATACTGCTTCGGACATCAGATTCCTGAAAAAAGGACGCGTGCGGTCAATCCGTTCATGGAAGGAAAGGGCGTTATACTGGAAGTGAAAAGGGCGTCCCCGTCAAAAGGCGACATAGCTCCATCCCTTGATGCTGCGGCTGCTGCTCTCCGGTATGCTTCATGCGGTGCCGGCGCAATCTCATGCCTTACCGAAGAAAATTATTTCAAGGGGTCGCTCAAGGATTTGATGGACGTTTGTAATGCGCTTCCTACGACTCCCGTTCTAAGAAAAGATTTTCTTGTTGACGAAAAGGAAATAGAAATCTCATACCGTGCTGGATGCGATGCAGTGCTTCTGATTGCCGGAATACTCACGCAGGAAAAGCTTCTTTCCATGACCGGATGCTGTGCCTCTCTTGGTATAAGGGCATTGGTCGAAGTGAGGACTGAAGATGACGTGCGCAAGGTTTCTTTGGTGAAGGAAAAATATCCGTCCACGGTAGTCTGCGGAGTTAATTCGCGCAACCTTAAAGATTTTTCGATCGACCTCCTTGTTCCTGCCATGCTGAAAGAAAAGCTCGGCGGAAAAGTGGTGTTCGAAAGCGGAGTCACCACGTCAGATGCCGCGGCAAAAATTGCTTCCATGGGATTTACCGGTATGCTTCTCGGAGAATATGCGGCAAGGAATCCTGAATCTGCAGGAAGGTTCGTAAGTGCGTTCATGAATGCTGGTGAAAATCAGTGCGGAAAAAAGACAGTGGAGCTTGCGAAAAAAGTTTCGGCTTCAGAAAAACCCATGGTAAAAATCTGCGGTCTTACAAGGCCGGAAGACGTGCTGCTTGCAGATTCCCTCGGAAGCGATTTCGTGGGCTTCGTTTTTTCGGCCGGATTTTCGCGCAATGTCTACGGGGAGCGTTTTTCTGCAATTGAAAGAATCCTTCCGGGAATAAAGGCAATGAAGGTTGCGGTGATTACCGAAACAGAAAGCGAGGAAGCAAAATATGCATGCAGCCTTGTAAAAAGCGGCGTGCTTGATTTTCTCCAGATGCATGGAATCAGACCGGAAGACGTTCCTGAAAGCATGAGGGACGTACCGCATTATTTTGCAGTCACGGATTCCACAGGCGGAAAGTCCCAGGCAGATTTTCTTTCGTCGCTAGGGGAAGCCCGTTTTCTAATCGACAGCAAGAAGCATGATTTTTCCGGCTCGGGCCATCTCTGGATTGCTGGAGGAATCACTCCGGAAAACGTCGCCGATCTTGTCCGTGAATTTTCACCGGAGCTTGTTGACGTGAGCGGCGGAGTTGAGGAAAATGATGCCGGCATTAAGGACGAAGAAAAAATGAGGAAATTTTTCAAGGAGATTCGGAATATATGATTCATTCTGACAACGGTTTTTTTGACCAATTCGGCGGAAAGTATGTGGCGGAAGTTTTGCGCCGTCCTCTTGATGAACTGGAGGAAGCGTTTGCGGACGCAATGAAGGACAAGGCTTTTCTGGAAGAGCTGGACATAATCCGCCGCGACTACATAGGACGCGAGACGCCGCTTTATTTTGCGCCGACGGCAACAAGGATTCTCGGCGGTGCGAAAATCTACATAAAGCTTGAGGGGCTTGCAAATACCGGGGCGCACAAAATCAACAACGCAATCGGTCAGTGCCTGCTTGCAAAAAGGATGGGGAAAAAAAGGATAATAGCCGAGACCGGTGCAGGTCAGCATGGTCTTGCAACAGCCGCCGCATGTGCAAAGCTCGGCCTTGACTGTACGATATACATGGGAGAAGTTGACGTGCGCAGGCAGCAGCCTAACGTTGCATCCATGGAGCTTTACGGAGCAAAGGTGAAGGCGGTTACAAGCGGAAGCCGCACATTGAAGGATGCAGTGAACGAAGCCATGCGTGACTGGGCAGCAAATCCCGATACAACGCATTATGTTTTGGGCAGTGCACTCGGACCTGCCCCATTTCCAGACATAGTGCGTGAATTCCAGTCGGTCATCGGTCGTGAAGTCGAAAGGCAGGCTGCGGAACGCGGAATAAAAATCGGTGCGATGGTTGCATGCGTCGGAGGAGGCTCGAATTCAATCGGATTTTTTGAGCCGTTCATCGACAAAAAAGAACCCAGGCTTATAGGAGCGGAAGCCGGAGGCATAGGACCGGGAGTAGGCGAAAACGCAAGCCGCATGACCGGAAACGCAGCAAGGGACGGAATCATGCACGGATACAAAAGCAGGTTCCTTCTTGATGAGGACGGACAGGCACTCCCGACCCGGAGCATTTCTGCAGGCCTTGATTACTGCGGCATAGGACCACAGCTTGCGTCTCTCGGACGTTCGGGACGCATTGAGTTCACGTCAGTTTCAGACAAGGAGGCTCTTGAAGCCGTGAGCTTTTTTGCAAGGAACGAAGGAATAATGTTTGCGCTTGAATCAGCACATGCAGGAGCTGCGGCCATGAAGATTGCAAAAGAAATTCCTTCTGACCAGGCAGTCATAATCAACATGAGCGGACGCGGTGACAAGGACGTGTTCATAACAAGCCCCGTGTTCCGCCCGGATGAATGGCTTTCGTTCCTTCATGCGGAAATCGAGAGGCTTGAAAGCAACAAGGACATTCATGACGCAAATCTGATGGGAGGAAAAAATGCCTAAAATAAAACTCATGTCACATCTTGTAGCCGGATATCCTACGGACGCACTTTCGTTCACGGCTGCAAAAGCTCTTGTTGAAGGCGGTGCGGACATACTTGAGATACAGCTTCCTTTTTCCGATCCAAGCGCGGACGGTCCTGCGATTCAGGGAGCATGTACGGAAGTGCTCAAGCGCGGCTACAGGACTCAGGACGGACTTGATTTTATATCGAAGCTGCACAGGGAATTCCCGGAAGTTAAAATCTACCTGATGAGCTATGGTTCTCTGGTATATACTCCAGGCGTGGAAAATTTCTGCAGGCGTGCTGCGGAAGCTGGCGTAAGCGGAATGATAATTCCCGACCTTCCTTTTGATTTTGACGAGGGACTTACAGAATGCTGCAAAAAAAACGGAATGGTGAACATACCGGTTGCAGCTCCGAGCATGAGCGCCGAAAGATTGGAAAAGCTTTCCCATGCAGGATTTCCGTACATCTATGCTGCGCTCAGGACAGGAATCACCGGAACCGAAACGACGGTAGACCAGTCAACGCTTGATTTCATAAAAAAGGTGAGAAGCGGCGGAAGCAAAGTCTACGGAGGATTCGGAATCTCCAACGGAAAACAGTCGGCAGCGCTTTCAGGAACCGTTGAGGCAGTTGTGGCGGGATCGGTTTTCGTCAGGACGATTAATGAAAACTGCAGCGACGAAAAAAA
>JAFPKH010000239.1:0-5094 GCA_017424825.1 Treponema sp.
CTTTGATTGCAGCAGCTACCAAAGCGGGAGCTATTATGGGCGGAGCAAATGATGAAGTCATTGATGCAATGTATGAATACGGTCGTTTGATTGGTCTTGCTTTCCAGATACAGGATGATTATCTTCAACCATTACGGTCTCGGAACCTGCACGGACGATCGCAAAAACGAAGTTCGCAAAAACGAGTTGTTCTTAAGCAATTTCGAAAAGAAATATTTCATTTGCAGGCCCGGCGGCAAATGGAAAGAAGCGTCCGAAAAAGAAATTGAAAAGTTTTTCGATTTCGGAAAAGACGTTATTGACGGCATGACGCGTACAGTTCAAATCACACAATATTACACAAGCTGTCTAGTTTATGATGGCGATTCTTGGCGCGAAGGAAACGACAGCGAATGCAAATATGGATTTGGCGGGTGCACCAAAAAACGCGAAGGCATTACCAAAGTAACAAGTACAGGTAAATATACATGCGAAAAACAAAATTGGGTTTATTCATATATAGAACAAACTACCGATGAATCATTTTTTACTCAATCGGGGACAATCGACCTAGACACCATTGGATGGAAAGACACGACGGACGGAACCATCCGCAAAGGGAACGTTACCGATATCATTTACATTTTCGACAAGGACGCATGGCGTGTCGCAAACATCCCAGAAGCAACCCTTGGCAAATGCAACAAAGAAAATCTAGACTCCGCAGGTTATGCCGAATACCGTGACGGACAAACAAATCTCAATCCTTTATATTCTATATGCAATTATAACAATCAGCTCTATGACCGATACGAGAGATGTCCAAGCTCAACATACGATTCGAAGTATTCCAAATATTATATATGCCGCTACGACGTTTATGAAGATTCTAAAGACACCATATATGCATGGTTGCCCATTAGTAAAAGATGCCATCTCGACAAATACGACATCAAAGGTGAAAAATTCATTCGATGGAAAGCTGGCAAAGAAGGCGAAACCCGCTGGGGAAATATGCAGAAAGACGATAGCGAAAAACAAGGCTATTTTTCAGACAAATGCGAACAAAATTGTTATGAATTCAAAAACGGGCAATGGACCCAAACTGCAATAACGAAATGCATGGGCTTGGGAACATGCAACGAAAAACTTATGGGAACAATTAAGGAAGGTCCCGTTGTCCATTCCGAAATACAATGCAACAGTCCCGATTATGACATGATCTATGACAGATGTTATAATATTTTAGTCAAAATCGATACCCTTAAAAAAACAAATTACATCTGCCGCGGCAAAATAAATAACGAATTTGAAGAATCGTGCAATTTTTCAACATACGATTATAATCCTTGCATATATGATCCCACTCCGGTTACAGGAAATTGGAGAATCGCCACGGAGACAGACCTAAAAACATCTCAATTGAAATGCACCCGAGACGGCGCTCTCGTTTCTACAAAAACAGATCCTGATGAATTATATGTTTGCGATAAATCCGGATTCAGAGAAGCGACAAAAAAAGAAAAAATTATAGGTTTGGGCTGCACAGATTTTACAAATTATAAAGAATACGTTCCAAATGGATTAAAGTCGTATTTCTACTGCATTGATTATGATGATTTTAATTATGCCTGGTATTTAGACCCTAATAAAAACGAGGGAACAATGGCTGATCCCCGTGACGGCTCCGTCTATAAAACAACAAACATCGGCGCAAAAACCTGGATGATGGAAAGTTTAAACTTTGCAGACAGCACCAATTACTCCAGCATGTTAGGAAACAGCAAATGCGAAGACGACAATCCTGACAATTGCAAAAAATATGGCCGCCTCTACACATGGAGTGCAATCATCGATTCTGTCTATTGGGCGAGCAAAGGGAAAACCTGCGGTAGCACTAAAGAGACCGATAAAAAATGTGATTTGCCCGATATAGTGCAAGGAATTTGCCCCAAAGGCTGGCATGTGCCAAGCATTCAAGAATGGGAAGATTTAGCTTCGTGGATGGACTCGTTCTCTACGTCCGGTTACGACAGTTATGGATTCTTACGCAGAGATTACAGAGAATATTTCTTTTGGACATCTACCGATTCAACAGGTTCAACCGCTTACAGCAACCTTCTAGATTTATTTGAGCCTGAATGTCCATTTAACATAAGATCCACGGTTTCAAAAACAAAGGATACTCCCCTCGCCGTTCGTTGCGTGAAAGACGACTAGCGCAAAAATCCCTATTATAAAACAACGGAATTCTCCATGACAAATCATCCCCTAATAATCTCTTGTTTTGCTATTCTTTGTTCTCTATTCGTCACCTCTTGTGGCGACGATTCTAGCAGTTCCAGCCAGAATCCCGAAACCATCGAAAACAAGACCATATCGGGCGTGGCACAATTAGGTCCTTTCGAAAAAGGGGCGACCGTCGCCGCCTTTGAAATCGACGAAGATTTCAATCAAAGCGGATTAAACATCGAATCGGCCATTTTAAATGACCAAGGCGAATACTCGATCAATCTAAAAGATTTAGAATCGCCGTACGCATTGCTCAAAGTGGATGGACATTACCGCAATGCCATTACCGGCGAAAGAGCAAGCGAGAAAGCAACTTTATACGCACTTGCCGACTTGAACGAACGCACACAAGTCAATATCAACATTTTGACGCACTTGTCGCACAAGCGGGCAATGCACCTTGCAAAAGAAAAGAACATGACCGTCGCCGAAGCGAAAAAGCAAGCCGAAGCAGAAGTCTTAAAATCGTTTGGCATTGACGAAGAATTTGACGACGCAGCAACATTGAACATCATCGGCAAAGACAACCAAAGCATCGCGCTGCTCGCCATGTCGATAATGATGCAAAGCGATATTGCCAAAACAGAACTGAAAGAACGCTTGGCAAATTACGCCACAGACATCGAAGAAGACGGAACTTGGGATGACAAAGCAACGACTGCAAAAATTGCCGACTGGGCGTACAAGGTTTATTATTATTCCGCATTCGGCACCATCAAGGACTATGTCAAAAAATGGAATAGCTCTGCCGTATTTGCGACATTCGAAAAATACGTGAACCGTTTTTGGCACCACCATTACGGCCTTGGTGTTTGCACCGACGACCGCATCAACGTAGTCCGCAAAAACGAGCTATTTACCAGTGATTTCGAAGACAAATACTTTATTTGCAGACCCGGCGGCAAATGGAAAGAAGCTTCTACGAGCGAGTTTCTAAAGTATTTTAAAATTGACGAAAACGCCATAGACGGCATGGAGCGTTTGGTTCAAGCATCAACAAACAAAATGGAATGCCAAGTTTTTGAAGATGGAGAATGGCGCAAAGGAAACAACAGCGACTGCAATCTCGGATTTGGCGGGTGCACAAAAAAACGCGAAGGGATGACCACAACAAAAACAACCTATAATGCGATTTACCAATACACATGCAAAAATCAGGAATGGATTTCTACATCGAAAAAAATAATGTACAACGATTCGGTCTTCATTCAGCCGGTTATGTTCGACATCGACACCCTCGGATGGAAAGACACGACAGACGGGACCATCCGTAAAGGCAATTTTAGCGATATCATTTACATTTTTGATAAAGATTCATGGCGTGTCGCCAATATCCCAGAAGCATCTCTCGGGAAATGCACCCACAAAAACCTAGATTCTGCAGGATACGCTGAATACCGCGACGGACAAGTGCAACTCGATCCATTATCTTTTGCATGCAATTACAACATGCAGCTCCACCACACTTACGACAATTGCTCCAATAGCACTTACCAATCGGGCTATTACAAATGCGACCATACAATTATCGAAGATTCTAAAGCAATATACGCATGGGCGGTCGTTGAAAACAAATACCTTCTCGACAAATACGACTTAAAAGATGGAAAACTAATCCGATGGAAATATGGCAAAGAAGGCGAAACGCGCTGGGGTAATTTTAGGAAAGAAGATTGCAAAACTACTTATAACTCTCGTGAAAACGTCTGTCAACAAAAATGCTACGAATTCACAGATGGAGAGTGGATTCAGGCGCCGATTACACAATGCATGGGCTTGGGAACATGCAACGACAAGCTCAAAGGAAAAGTTAAAGAAGGCCCCGTTGTCAAATCTCAAAGAATTTGCCTCAGCCTCCCCGAAACCACCTACGACGATTGCTATAACGTTTTAATTGAAGTCGATAGCCTTAACAAAACAAATTACGTCTGTTATAGCGATAAGACTTACGAACAAGAATTCTCCGGCAGCTATATATCTCCAGAAATTTACGATCCAACTCCTGCTACTGGAAAATGGATTATAGCAACCGATTTTAACATAGAAACGGCCCAATTAGAATGTCCCAAAGATGGAGCTCTCGTTTCTATAAAAGCAGATTCTCTAAAACAATATGTTTGCGATGAATATGGATTCAGACTAGCAAAAGAAACGGAAATAATGGTAGGATTGGGTTGCACATACTTCACAGAAGGTAAAAAATACCATCCAAGCGGATTAAAATCATATTTTGAATGCAGCATTGGAGATTACGGTAATTTTACTTGGTATTTTGCCCCCTCGGATAACCAAGCCACCATGACAGACTCTCGTGACAGCAAGGTCTATAAAACTTTAAATATCGGTTCAAAGACATGGATGATGGAAAATTTAAACTACGCAGACAGCGCTAGTTACCCCAGCATGTTAGAAAAAAGCAAATGCAAAAATGACAGTCTCGATAATTGCAAAAAATATGGGCGTTTATACACATGGAGCGCAGCCATCGATTCGGTCTATTGGGCAAGCAAAGGAAAAATCTGCGGGAACACGAAAGAAAGCGGGACCAAATGCGAATTGCCCGAAGTCGTGCAGGGAATATGTCCCCAAGGTTGGCACGTGCCCAGCATTCAAGAATGGGAAGATTTGGTGTTATGGCAGTCTTATTTCGCTTCGATGGAGACATTCCGCAATGACAACTTTATACCCACCAAAGAGGAGCACCACGATTTTTGGACATCAAGTGAATCAACAAAATCAATCACTTACTCAGCTTATTTAGAAAAATACACCTCTGAACGAAACTACTATATTGAACAAAACTTTAAAGAACCCAAAGACACA
>JAFPKH010000023.1:0-2599 GCA_017424825.1 Treponema sp.
GAATTCTGTAATAATCTTCTTTCACTTCTTACTATTGCAGTTGGTGGATATTTTATCATGCAGGGAAAAATGACTCTGCCAGACTTAGTTGCGGCTAACTTATTTGTTGCAAGCTTTGTAGGACCTATCAAAAGATTGAACGGCTTTGTCGAGCAGTTTACAACCGGGATGGCAGGCTTCAACCGTTTCCTCGAGCTTATGAATACTGAACCCGAGCCGGCCGATGCTGCCGATGCCGTAGAGATTCTTTCTGCCCGCGGAAACATCAGCTTTAAAAATGTTGATTTTTCTTACACTCCAGACTTCCCTATTTTGCAAAATGTAAATCTCGAAATTCATTCCGGCGAAAAGTTTGCGCTCGTTGGTGCAAGTGGAGGTGGAAAAACCACAATCTGTAATCTCATTCCACGCTTTTATGAAATTACCGGTGGCTCAATCAGCCTCGACGGAATTGATATTCATCAGATAAAAAAGCAATCCCTCCGTACTCAGATTGGCATTGTACAGCAGGACGTTTTCCTTTTTGCCGGAACTATCCGCGAAAATATTGCATACGGAAAACCGAACGCTACACAGGAAGAAATTGAGCTTGCAGCTCGTCGTGCCGAAATCCACGAAGACATCATGAAAATGCCTAACGGCTACGACTCCGTGGTGGGCGAGCGCGGTATTAAGCTCAGCGGCGGACAAAAACAGCGCGTCTCAATCGCCCGCTGCTTCCTCAAAAATCCCCCAATCTTAATACTCGACGAAGCGACATCCGCCTTAGACACCGCGACCGAGATCAAGATACAGCACGCATTCGATGAACTTTCCCGAGGTCGCACTACTCTTGTAATTGCACACCGTCTTTCCACCATCAAAAATGCCGACAAAATTGCCGTGGTAAATGACCACGGCATAGTAGAACTCGGCACACACGATGAGCTTATGGCAAAACACGGTGAATACTACAAGCTTCAGAGCGCACAGGTTACTGTGCAGTAAAGATGCTGAAACAAGTTCAGCATGCCTCAACCACACGGATTGCAAAAGTGTCATCGGCAATGCATACCTCGCCGCGTGCAACAATTTTGCTGGAGCGGATAATCTGTGCAAACTCTCCAGCCCTCTGTTTCAGAATAACATAAGAGCCCTGATGCAGGCCTGCAACTTCTTCTTTTGAAAGATAGGCGCTTCCAAGCTGAATGGAAATATAATCTTTTTCGTCATAGATGATTTCATTCAGCTGAGGATTTTCAGCAATTCTCATTCCAAAAAGTTCATCAATTGCAACTGTTTTACCTGTGTGAATTACACGATTCTCATAAACCAGATTCAGTCCTTCAGTTTCCTTTTTATCCAGTATCAAAATCAGCCCAGGTTCAAGAGAAACATTTTCCGGACGGAATCTTCCAAGCTCAACAAAAACATTGTCCGGCTGCTGATGACTTTTTATATTTGAAAGATTCTGAAATCTTATTTTTCCACCAACAGTTCCTGCATTTCCGCCGTCACCAAAAAAGCCGCCCATCATCATTTCTTCAAGAAGAGTGTCACTGAACTGAAGATTTATCCAGCCTTCCTGACCGGCAACATTTCCCTTAAGAGCAAGCAGCAGCATCATGCGGTTGTCTTCCTGCCGAGTCGTATTGGAATTTCCTGCAGCCACAGCTTTTCCCAGCTCAAACTTTTCGTCAGAAACCTTCCCGTCTGTGCGCCGACAGATTTCTTCCTTAAGCATTCCGCATACAGTCTTTATAAAATAATTCTTAAAAACATCAATATCAAATTCAGTAATGGCCTCGTATTTCGTGCAATCCTGTTTGAGCAGTGCCTTTGCAATCAGAGCATCTGCTTCAATAGTAAAACCTGCATTCGAATAATCAAAATCATAGAAAAAGCATTTCTGCGGAATCGAATGCAAAAACTCAGTATTAATCATCTGGTCCACAAGTGACACAGAAAAATCACAGCGTTCATTCATCATGGCAGTAAATTCATGATTTATAAGCCGGCAGATATCCTCGCCCAGAATCCAGAGCTCCCGCTGCATATAACGCGGATAACGATCTGGCTGGCGGAAGTTATACTCCTTAATTTTCTTTCCGCTCACATCCTGACTCACAGGCAATTCGCCGTTCATAATCGACTCAACTTCAACTCCAAATACTTCGGCAAGTTTTGGAAGCACTGTCACATCCGGGCAACCTTCACCACGCTCCCACTTTGAAACAGCCTTGTCGGTTACATTACATTGTTCTGCAAGTTCCTTTTGAGTCAGTCCCTTTCGATTTCGTAATTCATAAATCAAAAATCCAGTTTTTTCTGCATTCATAATAATTCTCCTTAGCAGTTTCCCGCTTACATTCAAAATCGTAACACGGAAGCCGCAGTCTGTAACCCGACGTGTAGTTTAACAGAGTAGAATTTTGAGTAGAGTTCTACTACAAAACGGTCGCCTTTGAAGCCAAATCCCTAAATTTCTACACATAACTCTACTTAAGCATAACATGAATACTGTAACTTTCAATAAAATTTCAGTTATTGTGCTGATTTTTTTCTACTATATTTTTGATATTATTTATAAATTATGAAAAATAATTCTTTTTTATTAGCC
>JAFPKH010000240.1:0-4202 GCA_017424825.1 Treponema sp.
CAATATTTAAATCTTCTTTTTGTAAAGCAGAACAGACTCCAGATACAGCAAATATCGTAACCAAAAATAATAAAATACTGAGTAGTTTTTTCATAATAAGAGCCTCCTCTTTCATAAATGCATTCAGTTATTCTGTGTCAATATCTCCTTTTACAGGAGTCTCGCTTATTTTTTTACATAAACTACGTACACGTTCTTCGACGAGTTTTTTGGGATTCAGGTGCTCCAGAACATAAAGCGGATTTCCTCTAAATCCGCACTGTATTCCATCTTTCCAGTCCAAAGGGCAATACTTGCAACATTTTTCGTCAACTTCATCTAAATACAATTCTTCATAATTCTTTGTGAATTGACAAGCAAAACAGTCATATACAACATAACCTTCTTTTGGAAAAAGGTCAACAAGTGCCCGGTGTTTTGCCAGGCTAACGAACCCGCCCATATTACCTTCTCCATTTGACTCCCTTACAATCTTTAGAATGTAATCCGGCATAACTTCCCATAATTTTTTATGTTTGTTAAGTTTAAATACTATCTTGTTTTCATTCATTTTTCATCAACTCCTATTTCAATCCATAACGTATTTTTCCCATATGAGCATTTTATATGTTATTTCATCTCATTTTTTCATTCCATCATGCGTTTCCAATCGATACGAAGTGGCCATAATTCCATAATGATATAGGATTCCCAATTCTGTCTGAGCCGGGGCATATTGGTTATAGGCTGACTTCACAAACCACTTGATAGCTTCTATCATATCCTGTTTAACTCCAAGGCCCCAGTCATACAGCCAGGCCAGCTGATACTGTTTTTCCGGGTTGTCGGCCATTGCCAAAGCTTTTGTTTCTTCGAAATCAAGTTTGGTAATCGTTTTCCAAAGTTCCGAAATATGAGCCATTTCAAGTAATTTTTCATCAATACGGCCATGGCGGTTTATCATTAAAAATATTTCATAATCGTCCGGTTCTAACCCCGGTTCCGCATAAAAATCTTCATCTGTCAATTTTTGATTGCTTTTTGTTCCGCGATTCCAATCGTTAACACATTCAATCGCTTCTTTGCTGCCATTCAACGCCGCCGTCTTCAGCCAATCGGAACTTGCATATAAATCCATTTTGGTTCCGTAACTGTCACGATAATATACTGACAAACAGAACTGCGCGTCTTTATCACCGGCAATCGCCTTCCTCTTTACCTTTTTAAAATCTTCTATGCACTGCAGCATTCGAAGAGCCAGCGGCTCATGTTGCGATGCAGCTTTTTTGTACCAAAACAGAGCATCCTTCCAGTATTCTTCCGAATACAATTCTTCAAAAAAGATTGCCTCATTATAGATGTTCTGAAGTGGATTGCCATCTTTATCCAGTTTTTTCAGGCAGCCTCCAAATGTTTGTGGTTTAAAATGTAATATGGGTTCCAGTCGCCAGTCTTTTCGCATAACTGTATCACCTGCTTTCTCAAAATTTCTTCGTCAAACTTCGTACCGTCCGGCAAATAGGCGCTCGGTTTCCACTTCTTTTTTGTCGTGCCAGAACTCAATAATAAGAGCCTCCTCATAAATGCATTCAGTTATTCCGTGTCAATATCTCCTTTTACAGTAACGTATTTTCACTCATCTTCTGCATCTGACAGTTTGTGAATGGTTCCTTTCCCGTTTTCTAGTTGTTTGTTGGATTTAATCAACCGGGCCTTATTGACTGAACCGGAAAACGGAGAAGAGCTTGCGGTTGTCTTCGATCCAAAATTAACCCCGGCAAACGTTCCGCGTTTTCCGGAACCGCATTCTATCGTAGCATTAAATTTATCGATAGTGAAACGCTCTTCCGTAGCCAGACTCGGATTCTCAATCTGCCATCTCAATTCACTGACAATCCTGTTTGCAACCCGCATCACAACCTGCTCTATGTATTGTTCCTCCACATAATCTTCAAATTCTCTTGAAACTTCGATTTTGAGTTTTATTTTTGCTTTTTGCATAAATCAACATCCTTTCTATTTATTTCACAATCATTGAACCGTCAGTATATATTACCCCATTGTCATCCTGATTCACGCACAAATGGTACTTGTTGTGGCTGACATTAGACAACACTTTAGATTTTCTATATAATAAACTTTAGATTTCCTTAATTCTTGACTTTGGATTTTCCATGTGCTAAACTTTAGATTAACGCAGGATGACAAACATGTTGTCTCCAAAGGAGGGACTCAGATGATAGAACGAATTGCCAAAGAAGCATTGCTCCGGCTCGCTGCCCAATTCCCTGTGGTAGGCGTCACCGGGCCCCGGCAAAGCGGAAAAACGACACTGGCAAAAGCTGCTTTCCCACACAAAAAATATGTTTCGTTCGACGACCGTACTATGCGGGAACTTGCCGCGTCAAATCCCAGGGATTTCATCGCTGCCTTTCCGGATGGTGCGATTATTGACGAAGCACAGAAAGTACCGGATATTTTTGACGCAATTAAACTCCATGTTGACAGTACTCGGGCTTTGCCCGGCAAATATATCGTAACTGGTTCCAGCCAGTTCCGGCTTCGCGCAAATATGACGGACAGTATGGCCGGCAGGGCTGCTTTTTTAAGACTCCTTCCTTTTTCCGTTAAAGAGCTGAAGACAGCCGACGTTCTTTCTGATAATCCGTATGATATCATCTTCAACGGCCAGTATCCGCCGCTTTACGACAAAGAAAAGCATTTTATTCCCGACGACTGGTATGAGAGTTATATTGATACGTATTTGGATCTTGATGTACGGGATCAGATCAATCCGGGCAATCTCTCCACGTTTAAAAAGTTTATCCAGATTTGCGCCCTCCGCAGCGGCCAGCTTCTCTCCATGGACAGCATTGCCAGAGACGTGGGCGTTTCCGCGCCGACGATAAAATCCTGGCTTTCCATATTGGAAACTTCTTATATTATTCATTTTCTGGAACCGGACACAAACAATCTCGGTAAGAATATCGTAAAAACCCCAAAACTGTATTTCGTTGACTCCGGTCTGTTATGCCATCTGCTGCGCCTTGAATCAAAAGAAGAATTACTGCTCAGCCGTTACAAAGGAGCAGTTGTTGAGACTTTTGCCATAGCAGAATTGTTAAAGCAGCGCCTGAATCAGGGGAAAAAAGCTAACCTGACCTTTTTCCGCGATGACCGGGGCTTTGAAGTGGATACCATTGCAGACTGGAAACACACCTTCGCCATAGAAATTAAAAGCACTAATGCCCCCGAGCATAAGCTTGCGGCCAACACAAAGAAATATCTTGAAATGCGGCAGGACGCAAACGCCAAAAATGCTGTCTTTTATCTTGGAGATATCAGCATGAATATCAACGGCACGTCATATGTTTCGTGGAAAGACTGGGGCGACCTGTAAGTTAAACACAAAGTACTTCCTATTAGTTTTATTCCTCGGCAGATTTTATAAATTTCTAAAAATCTGCCGAACTTTTTATTGGTTTTTTACATTCAAATTGAATTTTTCGCCAATATTTCCATTTATTTTTTTATAAAAACGGTCCCCCGGTTCCACGGAACCCGTCTCCTTCTTCCGGCGGCATATCATTGTCACGCCAGTCATCATAATAATCGTCATATCCGTCATAGCTTGATGACCGGTAAGAAGAGCTGTAACCTGAATAGCTGTTTTGTTTTCTCGCTGTTTCGCTTTTCTGTTTATCCTGTACTGATTGCCATTCCGCACTCCTGTCTTGTTTTGAATCCTGTTCCCATCTGTCATGGCCGGCATCCGTTTTTTCTGTTCCGTCTTCAATCAGGCTTTTTGCTGCCTGGTAAATGAAATAGGCTATGACACACAAAGAGAAAAGCCCCATGATGGTCGGCAGGCATGCAATGATAATTCCGATAAATACTATGCCAAAAAACGTTTCAAGTAAAATTTTCATTCAGACATCACCTTCCTGTCTTTCTCTGTATTTTTATAACCACTGACAAATCTTTTATTAAAACGGGCTTGCGCGTTCCCGTCAAACTTTTTAACGGAAGAAGGACGCAGCGCAATAGCAAAGGAAAGCAATCCCTAACACAACCGCTGCGATATAAAACCACGATTTCCGGTGGTAAAAGAACTCCTTGATCTTCGCCCACGTATCCTGCGTTTCATTGTCCTCTTCCGGTATATAACGAAACAATCCTTTGATTTCCTCCGGAAAATCTTTCCATTTCAACACTTTATGAAA
>JAFPKH010000241.1:0-2645 GCA_017424825.1 Treponema sp.
ATTTTACTTCAAAAACACCGTCCGCAATCTCGATGATGGAAATATCGAATGTACCACCACCAAGGTCGTAGACTGCGATTGTCTTTTCCTTCTTCTGGTCTTCCTTGAGACCGAATGCCATTGCAGCTGCGGTAGGCTCGTTGATGATTCTCTTTACGTCAAGACCCGCAATCTTACCGGCATCCTTTGTGGCCTGGCGCTGTGAGTCGTTGAAATATGCAGGAACTGTGATGACTGCCTCCGTAACTTCCTCGCCAAGATAATCTTCCGCTGTCTTCTTCATCTTCTGGAGGACGAATGCTGAAATCTCCTGCGGGCTGTACTGCTTCTTTGCGCCGTTCTCGTCAACCTCAACGCGGACATCCTCGCCATGGTCAACAACTGTATATGGAACCATCTTTGCTTCGCCCGCAAGCTCGTTGAACCTGTGGCCGATAAAACGCTTGATTGAGTAGATTGTATTCTTCGGGTTGGTTACCATCTGGTTCTTTGCAGGAAGACCAACAACACGGTCACCCTTTGCCGTAAAACCAACGATTGACGGAGTCGTGCGTCCTCCCTCAGAATTCTGGATGACCACCGGCTCGCCGTTTTCCATAACGGATACACAAGAGTTTGTTGTACCCAAGTCAATACCTATAATCTTTCCCATTTTATTTACACTCCTCTAAAGTAGAATTTCTATTTATTTTCAGCCTTGCTATCTTCAGGCTTATCTTCTGATTTTTCATCAGCCTTAACCGAACCGTCCGGCATACTCACCATGACCTTTGCGTGCCTGATTACACGGTCCTTCAGCTTGTAGCCCTTGAGGTACACAGCCTTCAAAACCGGCTCCGCAACAGGGTCGTCCGATTTTCCGATAGCCTCGTGGATGTCCGGGTCAAACACGTCGCCCACATTTCCGTATGCCACCAGATTGTAGTTGTTCTCAAGCATACTGACAAGAGACTTGTTAATCATCTTCACGCCGTCAGCTATTGATTTTGGATCAGTAGCAGTGGCCGCGGCATCAACCGTCCTGTCAAAATTATCAAGGCTGTCAAGCAAATCCTTCAGAAGATTAGTGTTGGCATAGTCGAACGCCTCCTGCTTCTCCTGGATTGACCTCTTCCTGAGGTTCTGGAAATCGGCTACGGAACGAAGGTACTTGTCCTTGTACTCCTCAACCTGCTTTTCCAGCTCAGAAATCTTCTCGTTGGCCTTGTCAAGCTCGGACTTTTCAGAATCAGCCTGCGCAGACCCGGATTTTCCCTCACCAGCAGATTCAGCGGCATCTTCCGCACCTTCAGCCTGATTTTCCACGGCCTGGCTCTCCTTCTCAAGCTCCTCTTTTTCGCTTTCCTTATCTTTCTCGCTCATCACATTGCCTCTTATCGTTTACATATAGGAAGATACTAAAACACAAAGTAAATCGTCAACATAATTTATGATTTTTTTACAGAATTTTGAAAAAAATTCTATTTATATGGAAGATTTTGAAAGAAGCAGTTTCAAAAAAAATAATCCGTAAAGTTTTATCTAGTTGACTGTATAGTTTTTTTTTGTAGAGTAATTACTAGGAGAGAGCACAAATCAACCAAGGAGGAGTATATGAAAACTCTGAAAAAAATCGGTTTTGCAATCTTTGCACTCATTGCAATTGAAATGGTTCTGTCCTGCGCAAACAATGCTTCTGGTTCAGAAGACTCAGAAAATCTTATTGTTGTTTACAGCAACCGGGGAACGGAATCGGAAAACACGTCAGGCTACTTGGCCTACAAATTTTATGGAGGAAAAAATTTTTTAATCAGCGCAAAGACAACAGCTGCAAACTCAAACAGCGTGAATGTCACGAAAGTATTTGATTGGTACAAAGGAACGTATGAAGGAAGCCCTCTTGCGAACGGCAATATCGCAATGACGGTAACGCATCAATTCGAAACGGACAGCGCATCCCAAGAAGCCATAGACTCCGCAACATCCGCCACAACCATAAACGTAACCGGCCAATGGGTTCCGTTCACAAATCCCGGTGCAACCATGACGCTAGAAATTAATGACGGTAAAATTCTTTCTCACGTTGGTATATGGTTAAATAAAGAATAGCACACGTCCAAACCGTTCCTATATTTTATAAAGCACAGCCCATCTATCATGACATTTTGTTTTACGATAGACGGGCTTTTTATTTTCAAATATTTTGCCATTCAAAACTGCACTATTTTACATATTTTAGCCAGTCCAAACTGCACTATTTTACAAAACCGGGGCTTCGTACTCCTCCACAGATTTTTTCAGCGCGTTGATTACCCGTTTTTTGTCAGCCGTCCATTTGGGAGCAATCAGAAGCCGTTTGGGGCCGTCTCCGGTCAAGCGGTGGATTACGGTGCGCGGGTCAAGATGCAAGATATATTCGGGGATGAATGAGCAGTATTCTTCGAGCGTCGGAAGGTGGAACGGTTTTTCGCGGTAGATTTTTTCAAGCGGCGTTCCTTTTAGCACATGGAGAAGCTGAATTTTTATTCCATCAAGAAAAGGATTGAGCTTTGAAAGATAGTCGGCGGTCTCGAGCATGTCGTCCTTTGTTTCGCCGGGAAGATAGAGTATAACGTGAACCACCACATAAAGACCGGCTTTTTTCAACCGCGAGTAGGCATCCTCAA
>JAFPKH010000242.1:0-2955 GCA_017424825.1 Treponema sp.
GGAAACATTTTTTCAACGATAATGTCGCTTGTCGTTGTGGTGACTGTGGATCCCGCTCTTCTCATTTTCATGGTGATTCCAATTTTTGTGAGCCTGTATTTTGGAAAGAAAAACGCAAAGGCAAATTACGACAGAGAAAAAAATATAACGCGCGACAAACGAATTGCTGATTATGTAAAGCGTGTCTACTACGAAAAAAAATATGCGGCAGAAGTGCGGCTTTTCGACATCAACTCGCTTATGCTTGAAAAACAGGAGAAGGCCGTAAACAGCATGGAGCGCGTCTCGTTGAAATACAGAATGAAATCTGCTTTCTATGCATTTTTGATGAAGGGAAGCTATTCCATACTCGCAGGAATTTTCGCATACCTTTATGTCGCGTTCAAAGTCAAGTACGGAAATGTCACCGACCTTTCAAGCTATGTAGCAATGATTACGGCAATGGCTTTTTCAACGGACCAGCTCAAAGCCGCAGTCGAAAACAGAATCTTCATAAGCAACGAGTCAAAGTTGTTCCAGAACCTTGAAGATTTTTTGGAGCAGGACAGAGAAGAAAAAAAGTCAAAAAAAGTTATCGATGAAATTGTTTCGGTGGAGCTTTGCAATCTTACGTTCACATATCCAGGCGCGGAGAAACCGACAATCGAGAACATGAGCTTCAAATGGAACAAGGGTGAAAAACTTGCGGTCGTCGGATACAACGGTGCGGGAAAAACAACGCTCATAAAATTGGTTATGGGACTCTACCCTGTCGATGACGGAAAAATTTTAATCAACGGAATCGACATAAACGAAATTGATTTGGACTCATACAGAAAAAGATTCGGAACCGTGTTTCAGGATCTGCAGGTATTCGCAATGACTCTTTCGGAAAACGTCCTTATGCGCAGGCCGGAAAATGAAAGTGATTATGAAAAAGTTCGTGAGGCTCTTTTGAATGCACAGTTTGACATAAACCACCGTGGACTTACTAACGGACTAGACACAGTAATCAGCCGCGAGTTTGATGAAAGCGGATTCGTTCCGTCCGGCGGTCAGGCACAAAAGATTGCAATCGCAAGGGTCTTCGCACAAAATCCAGACATGGTGATTCTTGACGAGCCTTCATCCGCGCTGGATCCGCTTGCAGAATACAACATGTACAACAACATGATGAAGCTTTCGGAAGGAAAAGGCGTTGTGTTTATTTCGCACAGGCTTTCATCAGCTAGAATGGCGGACAAAATATTTTTGATGAAGGACGGAAAAATTGTTGAGCGCGGAACCCACGATGAGCTTATGGCTCTGAACGGATTCTACCATGAAATGTTTATGCTTCAGGCGGAAAATTATCAGGAGAGCATACCGGAAGAAATGCTCAAGGGTGCGGAGGCTTATTATGAGTAAAAAAAATAAAAATGAAAATACAGTTTCTGTAAAACGCATGATACAGAACACGGTCTTTATGATTAAATATGCGGCACATTACGACAGGCCTCTTGTTTTGAAAATCATTTTTCTGTACGTGCTTTCAAAAACTTTGCGCGCAGTCAACGACACATTTGTTTTGAAAATGATAATAAGCGGGCTGATGGGAAATGCAAGTTTTACGCAAATACTGATTGTCCTTGGAATCTCATTTGTCTTGGTCTCCTGCCGTCACTGGACAAACGAAATGATAGACGAATGGTCAAAGGCAAAGATGATAAAACTAAGCGGAATCATCCAGCGCGACCTTATTAAAAAGAACAGCCGCATGGATTTGATTTATTACGACAATCCCGACTACTACGACACTTATGTGATTGTCGCAAACAACGCCGATGCCATGATAGAAAAATCCGTAACGATTGTGAGCAAAATACTTGGCGGCATTGTGGCACTCGTCATTGCCTCCACGATGGTTTTCAGCATCAACCCGGTGCTTGCCATTTTTCCTGTCGCAGGTTTCACAATCAATCTTCTCACCAGATTTAAAATCGAGCGTCTTGAATATCAGTGGGACATTGCGAACAAAAAAGCGTTGCGGAAGGCTGACTATTCAAAACGGGTTTTTTATCAACCGGAGTACGCAAAGGAATGTAAGCTGACCGATGTAAAAGTTCCGCTCCGAAATCAATTTGACGAAGCTCTGGACGAATCAATAAACGCAGGAAAAAAATACGCTCCCGCTCTCACATGGATTTCAATTTTGAACTGGGTCTCTGTTTTTACTGTGTTTTCATTTTTTGCTGTTCCGGCATATCTTGGATATCTTGCATTGGTTTTAAAATCAATTGCACTTGGAGATGTTGCATCGGCAAACAATGCGTCGAACTACATAAGGGGAAATCTGAACGAAATAAATTTTTGCCTTGTGGATTTTCAGCAGATTGGTCAGTATGCGGAAAAATTTAGAACCATGCTCGACTACAAACCTGTAATCGAAAAAGCGGACGGCCTTGTTCCAGAAAAAGAATCGCAACCACTTGTCCTTGAGAACATGAGTTTCAGGTATCCGAATTCCGAAAAAAATACACTGAGCGGAATTTCTTTGACAATCAATCCGGGAGAAAAAATTGCGATTGTCGGAGAAAACGGTGCCGGGAAAACCACATTCGTAAAACTTCTGATGCGCCTTTACGACGTTACGGACGGAAGCATAAAATATGGCGGACACGATATCCGTGAATATGCGACGGATGAATACAGAAAAAAAATTGGAGCGGTGTTTCAGGACTATAACATTTACGCAGCGTCTATTGCCGAAAATGTCCTGATGCACAAAGCGACCGAAAGCGACAGTAAAAAAATAATTGCGGCTCTTGAAAAAGCGGATTTCGGGAAAAAACTTTCCAAGCTCCCGAACGGAATCAACACGCAGCTGACAAAAGAATTCAACGAGGAGGGAACGAATCTTTCCGGCGGCGAAAGCCAAAAAATTGCAATCTCCAGAATATTTGCGAACGACGGAGAGCGGACGATTTCAATACTCGA
>JAFPKH010000243.1:0-7824 GCA_017424825.1 Treponema sp.
AGGTCCTTGGTCATCTTTTGCTGAACCAGAATTATGATGTAAAAGTCAGCGAAGTTCACGGAATGAGTCAGCGCGGTGGTTCTGTCGTTACCTATGTTCGCTTCGGTGAAAAAGTAAATTCCCCGATTATCGAAAAAGGCGAGGCGGATATCATCGTAAGTTTTGAGCTTCTGGAAGCCGCACGATGGATGCCTTACCTCAAAAACGGCGGAAAAATCGTGACAAACACTCAGAGAATCGACCCGATGCCGGTCATAACGGGAGCTGCAGTCTACCCGGAAAATCTGGTTGAAAAAATGCAGGAAAAAGGTGCGGACGTTGATGCGATGGACTGTCTTACGCTTTCCGAACAGGCCGGTTCATCAAAAGCCGTGAACATAGTTCTTTTGGGACGACTCTCCACATACTTCGACATTCCGAAAGATGCTTGGATAAAAAGCCTTGAAGCATGTGTGCCGCCGAAATTCCTTGAGCTGAACAAAAAGGCGTTCGAGCTTGGAAGAGGAAATTAAATCTGGCAATTTAACCGGCAGTTGCTTATTTGGAGGATTAAAAAATGAATTATTATCTGGACGAAAACCTCATTACCAAAACGGAAAAAACGATTAAAGTTCAGTTGATATTGGGAGGATTCATGGTTCTTGGTTCGCTCGGTGTCATACTGAACAGCGTCTTCAATCTGGGAATTACGGAAGAAAAAGTTGCGCTCACTGCACTTCCCATATATGCCGTAATGCTTTTGGCGTTCGCATATGTATTGTTCAGGGGCATCCAAAATTCAATGCTCGTATCTGCGGCAAGAACATACAGCAAAATATTCCTTGAAGACAAAGACGGAATCGTAACCCAGGAAGAACTTTGCAACGGACGGCACAAGGAAAGCTATGCAGTAAAAAAAGAACTCGAAACATTGTTCAAAAGACTTTTTCTGATAAAATGCTCCCTCAGTTCCGACGGCAACAGATTCAGCGTGGTGCTTCAGAATGCAAACGTAACGGAAAACAGAGGTTTTGATTTCATAGTCGTAAAGTGCGAAAGCTGCGGTGCATCAAGCCGTGTGAGACAGGGCAGCTCAGGACGGTGCGACTACTGCGGAAGTGCAATCAACGGATTCTGAATTATTCCCGCCTTACTTCAAATTCCAGTTTCGGTTTTGATTCTTTGGACTCGTTGATCCTGCGGTACATTTGGTAGAGCTGTTCCTGGACGTTGAATTTCGGTTCTCCTTCAGGCAGCTTTGCAGGAGTCCATGTTCCGTCGCTGTTCAGGAAGTGGCTCTGGGTGTTGTCCTTGAAATACATCATCAGGGTTTCTTTTACTTTTGCGAAAACCTGCTTGTCCGTAACCGGGAACATAAGTTCGATTCTCC
Organism: Treponema sp.; assembly: GCA_017424825.1. GTDB lineage: Bacteria > Spirochaetota > Spirochaetia > Treponematales > Treponemataceae > Treponema_D. The sequence continues at coordinate 1,370 of JAFPKH010000243.1, forward strand.
GGTCAAGGTTCCGTTCCATCCAATCTGCGCTGCTTAAAAAGAGTTCCTCTTCTCCGCCGTTCTGGAAATAGCAGATTCTGCTGTGCTCAAGATAGCGTCCGACGATGCTCACTACTTTTATGTTTTCGCTCACGCCTTTTATGCCTGGAACCAAGGTGCAGATTCCGCGGATGTTGAGAAGGACTTTTACTCCTGCCTGACTTGCTTCGTATAATTTTTTTACGACTTCAGGATGGCAAAGACTGTTCATCTTTGCAACTATGAGACCTGGGTTGTCCGGGCTGCTCTGCTGTATTTCCCTGTTGATAAGCTCAATCAGCTTTTGCTTCAGCGCGATGGGTGCCATGAAAAGATGCCGCATGGTTTGTACTGCACTGTATCCTGAAATGATGTTCAGGAAGAAAGTTGCGTCCGAGGCAATCTGCTGGTTGCATGTCAAAATCGAAAGATCCTGATAGACTTTTGCGGTTCCCGGATTGTAGTTTCCGGTGCTCAAATGAACATAACGCCTTAATCCGTCTGATTCGCGCCTTATGACCAAAGCAATTTTTGCATGAACCTTTATGTTTACGATTCCGTATACAACCGTTACTCCTGCGTTGATCAGCTCGTTGACCCATGAGATGTTTCTTTGCTCGTCAAACCTGGCTTTCACTTCGACAAATGCGGTGACTTGTTTTCCCCTTTGAGCCGCTTTTTCCAATGCACGTACAATCGGGCTGTTGCTGCCGGTTCTGTACAAAGTCATTTTGATTGAAAGAACGTCGTTGTCCTGTGCCGCATCCTGAATGAATTTTACCACAGGGTCAAAGCTTTGGTACGGAACATTCAGAAGAACGTCATGCGCGCGGATTGTGTTCCATAAAAATCCGTCGGAAGAAAGATCAGCCGGATAAAAATGTTTCCACGCCGGGTAGATAAGGTTTTCTTTTCCTTCAAAATCTTCATCGGAAAGTTCGTCAAGCCGTCTCAAATCAACAGGACCGTCAACGCAATACAAATCATCTTCGTGAAGGCAGAGCTTGTTCTTGATAAAATCAGACAAAATCTTGCTGGTGGAATTGCACATAAGCTGTACGGGGAAAGAGGACTGGCGCTTTACCAAAACTTCTTCCATGGCCTGAATGAAATTTGCGCCTGCATCTTCATCGACTGCAAAATCAGCATCGCGGTTCACCTTGAATAAAAGGGATTCTTTCAATGCATAGCCTGGGAAAAGTCCGTCGCCGAATGCCGCTATTATGTCATCGACAAGAGTGAAGTGCCTGCATGGTTTTTCTTCATGTGCATTTTCATCTTCCGGGAGCCAGATGATTCCAGGAACATCGGTCGGAATCTGCACTATGGCAATCACTTCCTTTGAATCTTTTTTTGCTGAAAAAATATCTTCTTTTACGCGGAACCCTTCCCTTGGCCCCAAAAGAAATGCCGCATACGTGTGCCTGTTTATGATGTGCGGAAATTCATCACCGTCAGTGCGGAGAGGCGTGAGCAATGGGAAAATCTGGTTTTTAAAATGTTCCTGTGCAAAAGATTTTTGAGCCGGAGTGTAATTTACCGATGACACATATTCGATATCGTTGTTTTTCAGAAGCGGAAGTATTTCATCGTTGAGTACTTTATACTGCTCGTTGATAAGCTCATGGCTGCGCTCGGAAATCTTTTTCAAAAGCCCGGATGGAGTAAGCCCGGAAGCTTCCGTGACATTCGGAGATTTTTCCAGCTGGCTTTTTATTGATGCGACACGTACCTGAAAAAATTCATCGAAATTGGAAGTGACGATTGAAAGAAATTTCAGCCGCTCAAGCAAAGGGACATTTTCTTTTTCTGCTTCGTGCAATACGCGTGCGTTGAATTCAATCCAGCTAAGCTCACGGTTTATAAATGGAAAATTTGCCATGCTTCACCTCCGTTAAATCAGTACGATTTTGTATCCGAATACATTTTCAAACATATCACATTTTTCATTGACTGCGATTTTTTCAAGACGAAGATTATCGACTGTGTTGACCTGCAGCGTCAGAGTGTCTTTTCCGAGGCTTGCCGTACAATCCGGGAATTTCTGTCTGTGGCTTCTGTCCATTGCATCTGCCACACGAAGGATTGCCGTAAGCTTCAGAATCGTAAGCCTGATTGCCCTTGGCTGCAGCTTGAATTCACTGTCGTCCTGAAGGATTTTTTGTCCGCGGTGGTATCCTGCAATCTGAGCCACTATTCCTATGTCTTCACGGCTTAATCCGAACACTTCTGACTGGCTGATTATATAGCGGCTGTGGAGATTGTGGTCTTTTGCCCTGATGAACATTCCTATGTCATGCAGGATTGCCGACACTTCCAAAAGCAGACGCTCGTGTTTGGTCATGCCAAGTTCTTTTTCAAGGCAGTCGTAAATTTTCAGGCTGATCTGACGTACAAAATCAGCATGTTTTTCGTCACCCTGATATTTGTGCAAAAGCGTTGTCGCACCGGCAATAATCTGGTCGTCAAAATCTTTTTGCAGGGTGTCATCTTCTTTTGAACCGCGGCTGATCAAGAGTCCTTCACGGATTGATGTTTCAGGCACTACAAGCGAAGTGATTGACGTTTCTTTTACGAATTCCTTGTATGCCGAAAGTGAAAGCTGGAAAGTCTGCGCATCCGAATAAGAAAGATGGAACCGCGCGATGATTTCATCCGTTGAATACTGCTGGATTGCATCGACGAAATCAATAAAATCCTGCTTTTGGATTTCCCACAAAAACGGTGATATTGCAGTGCCGCAAAAAAGTGCCGCTATGCTCATGTCATGTCCGACCGCAATGAACTGGGCAACCTGATTCAAGCTCAGCTCTGAATTCAACTGCGCCCTTGTGGTTCTGATGTAATCTTTCAAAAAACGGCGGCTGTCTTCTGCTTTTTGTTCGTCCGAAAGGCTTGCCGCAAGCGTGTGAATCTGCTGGTCGATTATGATGGTTCCGAGCCTCATTGAGTGTGCGCCCGCAATACGCCCCTTTTTCAAAAGCATCATTTCTGTGGAACCACCGGAGATTTCAAGTATAACCGTGTCTGCATTCTGGAAACGGGAGCTTACTTCTTTTAGGCATTCTGTCACGGCGATATAACGGAGCCTGTTTTCTTCGATTCCATCAATTATGCGGACTGTAAATCCGGTGCGGACTTTGATGCGGTCAACGAAAGGATCCCTGTTTATGGCTTCACGGACTGCGCTTGTACCGATTACGGAAGTCTCTTCTTTTTTGATTCCCCATGCTTTTAGCTGCTCGGCATACCTGTTCATGATATGCACGCATGATGACTGCGTTTCGCTGCTGATTGAGCCGAATGTAAAGACATCGCGCCCAATGTTTATCGGGAATTCACTGCGGTCCAAAACCGTAACCCGGTGAGTGTTCTGTTCTAAATCAGGTAATTCAGCTACCAGGAGTCTAATCCCCGTGGAGCCGATTTCAATGACTGCCTGCGGGGTCTGCATAGTTCCTCCTTAGAGCTTGTCAATCAGCATGGAACACTTTCCTGACGGGATAGGAAGTGTCTTTTTCTTGTGATCCAATATGTTTATCGTAAAATAGTAAAGCTTTTCGCTTTCCATCTGGATTTCCCAGCCCCTGGTACTCTTGTTGCTCAAAATCGTAATCAGGTTGCGTTTAAGTGACAGCTTTTCTATTCCCATAATTTCAAGGCTTGGAATGACCCAGTCAACCGTTTTGCGCGGCAGGCTGATTTCAAGCCCGATTATATTCTCTATCATCAGTGCGATTGTGGAAAGACCTACAAAATGCAGGAATCTTTTCCTTGGGAAATCCGGGTCTCCTTTGAGCTGTGCCGGGCCTTCTTTGGTCGGAAGGTATGCTTCGTACAAATCTCCCTTCTTTTTTTCATCGAGAGGGCTCAATCCTTCAAGTATATAATACATGTGGCGGATTGCACACTCACGGGCAAACGCATACTGCTGATATTTTTCAAGCCCCTTTATGACCATAAAATTGAACGGCAGGAAAACAGATCCTTTGAATCCTTCTCCGGTTTCCTTGAATTCAGGGCTGTCAACGCTCAAGGAAGGGAACGGATGATCGGTGCCGAACGTTGCAGGATTTGACAGATGCGCAATCAGCATGTCAGCGCGGTCTGCATTCGGAAGCTCTGCAAGAAGCGGCCAGAATCCTGCTATGGTTTTTGTCGGAAGACGCTGCTCATCTTTATCAAGGTCATGATAAAAAGAAGTTTCAGCATCCCACATCAACGAATTGATTCTAGTCTTAAGACTAAAATACATTTTCTTATATTTAAAGCCTATGTCCTTGTCGTTCAGTATGTCACCGAGCGCAGACATGTGGGCGGCATTTATTGCCATGCATGAGTTGAAATCAACAGGATAATATGCTCCTTTCCTTGGGGAATTGAACATATTGGAGAATTCAAACGGAACTGAATAAAGACCGTTTTCCTGCTTGAAAGTCCTGTCTATCCATTCCATGTATTTTTCGAGGATAGGCATGACATCCTTTACGCGGCGCTTGTTCGCTGATTTATGGTACAAATTGAACTCCGCCCATGCAAACAGCGGAAAACCGATTCCTTCCGGATTTTCTTTTGTGGTTATGGGAGAATTCGTCTTCGTATCATATTTCCATCTTATGGCACCGTTTTCTTCCTGATGCTCATAAAAATAGTCTATGTTTTTGTTGGCAGGAAAGTTCCTGTTCGAATACACCAAGAAAAAGGATGAAAATATGGCTTCTGCCTGATCCAATATGTATTTGCCGTTCATCGGATAAATGAACAGCCCGTCCGCAGATTGTTCGCCGGATGCCGGGTCAATCCAATAATCAGACAGCCAGTTCCATGATTTATCGTATATGTCAACAAAATCTTGGTCATAAAAATGTATCTTTGGAAAATCACGCTTATTTAACATATTGCTCCTAGGGGATTTTCGCAGAAAACCATGGAAAATCTGGAATCTTCCGGAAAATTTTACCTTTTTCTATGATGGAAACGCTGAAAACCAAAGGTTTCGGGAATTCCCATAGAATCCATTATATCACACTTATTCCAAAAACGGTTAAATTTTTAAAAAAATTTTTAAAAATTTATCAAAAAAACAGCCCGTTCCCATTGAAAAAGAAGTAAAAATGTGTTTAGGGGCTGATGATATCTGTCATGCTGACGACAATGTTGCCTGTTGTGCTGAAGCCCTTGCCCTGAAATACAAAATACTCATCCGGGTAAGCGTTAAGACTGAATGAAACACCTCCCTTTATCCAGCAGTTTGAGTAATTGGCGGCTTCTGCTGAGTTAAAAAATCCGTCTGTATTATCGGTGGAAACATGCGTTACATTTGACACAGGAAGAGTTCCGGCTAAAAGTGCCGGGATAGAATCAGTTCTGTTGTTGAAGTTTCCTATAAAGTTCCAGTCTTTTTCAGGTTCGCTATAGTCTGTGCCGTAGAAATCAAAGAATGGATTGCAAGTTGCAAAAAACTCGGTTTTGAAAATGCTTGTAGGATTTTTGTCTAGTTTTATGCTCTTTCCGCCAGAACCGTTATCTACTATGGACATGGTTATATCGGAAATAGTACCTGCGAATACAGTTTTGAGTACTCCGCCGCCGGCATTGCTTGCAACGGTTTCATTAAACAAGCTGTCATGGTTTTCGCAACTGGCTATGCAGTCAAGCGTGTAAGATTTTCCGCTTTCAGTGAGCGGATAGAAATATTCTACGGACGTAACTCCTGAAGCAAGCGTAAAATCCGAGTCCATGATAAATCCGTCTGGCTCAGAGATATTTAAATGGAACATGGTCGCATCGGTTGTATCGCTCGGTTTGTCAGAAAAATCAAAGGTCAGTTTTATTCCGTTTGCATCCGGTTCAGCCTTTACATGTGCGGTCTGTGACGGGAAGTTTATGGCCGGCATTCTCATTATAGGCGTGACATCCTCAGATATTGTTGTTATCAATTGCTGGTTCGGGTATCCATCGAATATGCACGTGCATGAGGCGGATACAAAATACTTTGAATAATTACGGCTTCTATATACGGCAGCGGTATCTGCTGCTATTATTTCAGGAATGCTCAATCCGTTTGAAAGGAATCTTTCCAGTGAGCTGGGGGTTTGTGTACCGTTGTTTACTATATTAACATAATAAGCAGAGTTGCCGGTGTCGAGGTTTGTTGCAACCCATGATGACCAATCATATTTATCTGAGTTGATTCCCCATACACCGAAATCAAAGTAAAGCTGGTCAAATTGATTAAGCTTGCTTTCGTTGAGGCATTTCATCGGATTGTCACTCATCCTGACAATTCCGTTTGAATCCAGGGTAAGCTTTATTTTTGAAGGATCATAATCTGTAAACAGATCCAATTTTCCGCCGCCTGCTACAGCCGCAAATTCTTCGGTACTCCTTACACCGCCGGAAGCTTCTGTTGCAAGTGTAAGCTTGAAATAACAGAT
>JAFPKH010000244.1:0-2935 GCA_017424825.1 Treponema sp.
CATCGAAACGTCAAGTCCGATTGTCGGCTCATCAAGAAAAACGATTTTAGGATTATGAAGGAATGCCGCAAGAATGTCGCACAAGGTACGCTGGCCCAGTGACATCTGGCGGACCGGGTTTTGGAGAAGGTTTTCAATGTCCGCAAGTTCTCGGTACAGTTCAAGCATCTGTCTGTAATCGCCGTCCGGAATCATGTAGATTGCTTTCAGCAGATTGAAAGATTCAATGAGCGGAAGGGACCACCAGAGCTGACTTCTCTGTCCGAACACTACGCCGATGTTTTCTGCGTTTCGGGTGCGGTTTTTATAAGGCACCGTTCCGTTTACGAAAATCTCGCCGCGTGTCGGTTCAAGAACTCCCGTCATCATTTTTATTGTCGTTGATTTTCCGGCTCCATTCGGTCCAAGGTATCCGACGATTTCACCGTGCTTTATGTTTATTGAAATATTGTCCACCGCCGTAACGATTTTATAGTCGCACGAAAACAAATCGCGGATGCTTCCCGCAAGTCCTTCGTGCCTGTTCAGGACCTTGAATTCTTTCACCACGTTTTTCATCTCGATTGCAAAACTTTCTTCAGACATAAATCCTCCTTATAAAAAGTTTTTTGTTTTCATGTTATCTGAATTGTAATTTAAATGAAGATGTAATAAAATTATGAAAACAACATATTTTGATAACAATCTTATTGGTAAATTGAAAAATTGTTATGATTTTAAAAAGGGGTGCAGAGTGATTGAGGCGAACAGGGGTTTTATAAAAAAGCGTAAGGACGGTTCCGAAATTGTCAACTATAATGACGATGATTTTCCGTCGTATATTTACTACGGCTATATCTTCAAGGGCTGCACCTGGGAGCGTGTGCCGCATTACCATGACGATATAGAATTCCTTACCGTGACGAGCGGCGAAATGGATTATGTCGTGAACGGCTTCAACATCCATCTTAAAAAGGGCGAAACTATTTTTGTAAATTCCAACAATGTCCATTACTCTGCTGCCCCGAATGAAGGTGTCGCAAGATACGTTATCGCGGTCCTCCATCCAAAAATCATCTGCTCGGCTCCCGTCGTTGAGGAGAAGGCAATAAAACCGATTGTGACCGACAAATCAGTTCCTTTCGTGCATTTTGAGTCAAAGGATTTTGATGCCCCTGTCATTCACAAGCTTTTGGTCGATATGGAAAAAGAGGCAAAGGAAAATGAATTCCTAATCACAAAATATTTTTTTGAAATCTGGGATGTAATCATGCACCGTTTTACCGATGCCTACCGCGTTCACATCCAGCGAATGGAAGATGCCGGAAATTATAATTCAAAAATCAAGGCGATGATGTTTTTTATCGACGGACATTACAACGAGCGCATTTCGCTTTCCGACATTGCAAGTGCGGGTGGGGTGAGCCAGAGTCTATGCAACCAGATTTTCAACAGGCTTACCGAAAAATCTCCGATAGAATATCTTATGTATTACCGATGCCGAAAAGTTGCCGACCTTTTGCAGACAGGGGACATGAGCATGACCGAGATTGCAGAGCTTACCGGATTTACGGGAGCAAGCTACATGGCAGAAACTTTTAAAAAATTCTATAAAATGTCGCCAAGGGATTTCAAGAAATCTCTTACAAAAAAAATTAAATAAGGAGAAGACTATGGTGGAAATCATTAGGGCGGGCGAATCTGATATTGAAACGCTCATGTCAATCAGGCTGGAGATGCTCAGGGTGGTGAACGGAATGGACGGGTCGGAGGATTTTGATAAAAAACTTGTGGACTGTTCGCGCGAGTATTTTCTTAATGGAGACCAGACGACGGTTCTTGCCATGGACGGAAACACCGCTGTTGGATGCGCGTCAATTTCCTATATCACAATAATGCCGACATACAGCCATCCGACCGGGAAGCGTGCGCACCTTATGAACGTGTACACGAAATCTGACTACAGAAGGCAGGGGATTGCAAAAAAAATGGTACTACCATTGATTGACGAGGCAAAAAAGAGGGGATGCACCGAAATAAGTCTTGACGCAACGTCTGATGGCAGGCCGCTTTACGAGAATCTTGGATTTGTGCAGAACACCGAGGGAATGGTTTTGGAATTGGTTTGAACATGGAAAATTTGTTGCAAAATCATAAAAACCAATGTTATAATATTTGCTAATACGGATTACTCGTTCTTGGACTGAGGATTGCAGGGGGGTGTTATGAAAAATCCGATTGAAAGCTACAGAAACCGCTATCAGATTTCCAGGCTGGACTTGGCCGATTCAGCAGAGACAAACAGGCTCCACATACTTGTTGTAAGTCCAATTCTTTTTGTGTTCGGAATTTTTGATTTGTTTGCCCTCGTAATCGTACGCTACACTAGTTTTAAAGAACATGTTGTTTCGCTTGTCTATTTTGGGCTTTTTACGCTTTTCGGAATATTCTTTTTTTTCTATTCACTAAAAGTAAAAAATGTTGCGAGGGAAAAGGCGTACATCTATAAGACCATTCCATTTTACATATTGTTCTGGTTGGGAATAATGATGGGGGTGTACAATTTTTATATTCTGGGTCAGCCGTTCAATGGTGTGATTACATACTGCCTGACCGGATTCATTTCCCTGTGCGTGTTTTCGTTTTCGCCCATCTGGTTTCTTCTTGGACTGGTTGTGGGAATGGGCATTATGGCTCCGGGAATCTACAAAAACTTTGGCATTACAGGATTGGCGGATTCCATTCTTGCGACCATACTTATGTTCGGTCTGTCACTTTACAAACGCCGGAATGAAAAGAAACTTATACTGCTTCTGAAAAAACAGAAAAAGAGTCTAGTCGCAAAGACGTTCGGAAATTTTACCCTGCTGTACGATAACAGTGTAATCAAATTTTCAAGGACAAAATCTACCGAGCTTTTGGCGTACCTGATTTACAAAAACGGAAGCTCCGTAAA
>JAFPKH010000245.1:0-4358 GCA_017424825.1 Treponema sp.
GAGTACATGTTTCGGGTTGGACTTATTTTCCTGATTCATACTTTCTATTTTACTCCATAAGGTGTATTATTACAACAATCGAACGAAAATTGAAGAAAGTTGAATTTTAAGGGGAAAAATATGAAAAAAGCCGTAATTTTTATTGCAGACGGGTCTGAAGAGATAGAAACGCTGACTCCCGTCGATTATCTCCGCCGCGCCGGTGTGGATGTGGATCTCGTTGCCGTTTCCGATGACAGAACCGTAGTTTGTTCGCACAAAGTCTGCATAAGCGCTGACAGTACGGTTTCGGATTGTACGGCCGGTTCTTCATTGCCTGATGCCGTGGTCGTTCCGGGTGGAATGCCTGGTACCGTGAACATTGCTGAAAATGCTTCTGCCGTTGATTTCGTAAGGAAAATGAATGATGCGGGAAAGCTTGTCTGTGCAATTTGTGCAGCCCCTGCATTGGTGCTTCCAAAAACCGGCGCTCTGGAAGGAAAAAAATGGACGTGCTATCCGGGAATGGAAAAAGAAGCCCCGGATTTCCTGCAAAACCATGTTGATTCGGAGCCTTTCATCCACGTAGGAAACTTGATAACCGGACGAGGCCCTGGAGCAGCCGAAGAATTTTCAATGGAAATCGTCCGCACGCTCTGCGGTGATGATGTTGCGGCAAAAATAAAAGCAGGCAGCGTACAGCGTTAAAAATCTCTTAAAAAAACAATAAATTTTTGGAGCTTCCCTAGAGAATTGAGTTTTTAGAGATTGCGCAATTTTTGTATTTCTGATATAATATATAAATCTTAGATTATTGATTTTTTGAGATTTAAATCTAGGAAAGGAGTTTGTTATGTCATTAAAGAAGTCCTATTCAAAGAAAGACCCTTCAAAATGCAAAGTAACTTTCACCGTTGAAGCAGAAGCAGCTCAGGATGCTGAAACAATAACGATTGCCGGTGATTTCAACAGCTGGAGCAGTACCGCAAGCAAGCTTAAGAAGGGAAAAGACGGCTCCTTTTCAACGACTCTGACTCTTGATGTGGGCAGGGAATATCAGTTCCGCTATCTGATCGACGGAAAAAGATGGGAAAATGACTGGAGCGCAGACAAATATATCCCGGCTCCGTTCTCCCACACGGACAATTCTGTTGTAAGCTGCATTCCTGAGTAAAAATCAGGCGTTTTTCTTTTTTCTATATAGTTTTCTCACAATTTAATCCTCTCGTTCTACGGGGGGATTTTTGTATTTTATGACGCGATTTTGAGTATGCCGTTCAGCGCAAAATGCTCTGCAATCAGCAGCATCAAGAAAATCAGGTTGACGGCGGTAAAATACAGTATGTACCTTATTGCCTTTGATTCTGGTGTCTTCACGTAGAATTTGAATGAAATCAGGCTTGCCATGGATGCAATCAGCGTGCCGAGTCCGCCTATGTCAGTGCCCAAAACCAATGACGGTATGTCATGCGTGAATCCCGAAAGCAAAAGGGCTGCAGGAACATTGCTTATGACCTGGCTTGCGGCAATTCCCAAAAAGAGTTCCCGGCCTTCGACAAGTTTTTCCAGAATTCCGCTTATTGAAGGTATGCGGCTCATGTTGCCGGTAAAAATGAAAAATCCGATGAATGTCAGAAGCAGGAAATAATCTGCCTTTAAAAATGCCTTGGGCTGTAAAATCAGCGAAAAAATCAGCACTGAAACAATAAGTGCAGGATACGGGATGATTTTCGTTACCGTAAGTATTGCCGCTATGAACAAAACTGCAAAAACCGAAGTCTTGAAAACCGGAATCTGACGGGAGATTTTTTTTTCCGGGACTTTGACCAGACCTTTTGTCCGCTTTGTCACCAAGAAGATTGAAAATACAAGAAGGACAAGGCTTAGAATCCAGTAGGGGAAAATCAGTTTTATGAATCCGCCTGCCGTAAAATTTCCGAGCGCAAAAAGATACAGGTTCTGCGGATTTCCGACCGGAGTGAGCATGCTTCCGAGATTTGCCGCCACGGTTTGCAGGACTATTGTCGGGATGAGAAGAGGGCTTCCGTTTAAAATCATGATTGCAAACGGAACGAATGTTATGAGCGCAACGTCGTTCGTGATGGCCATGCTTAAAAAGAAACACAGGAAAATGAGCGTTCCGGTAATCATCCACGTGCGTTTTACCGACGACAGGATTTTCTGAGCGGTCAAATCAAAGATTCCGTTCTGCTTGAAGACATTCATTATCACCATGAGGCTCCAGAGAATGCCGAGAGAACGCCAGTCAATGTATGAAAAATATCCCTTGTCCGGCGGAACGAAAAACATGGAACAAACTGCCAGAAGCCATGACGCTGCAAGCACGGCCTCTGATTTTATGAAGTGAAAGATCGGTTTGGCAGACATTTTAAATCGTGGTCGGCAGAATGTTTTTGATGTTGACGCGTCCGTTTTCCAGAGGAGCTTCGTAACGCTTACCGTCATATGCGATTATCACTTTCTTCGTGTAATGCAGGACATCCTGTACAAGTATTTCACCTGATTTCAAGCATCCGTTTTCCCATGCAACGTTCATTTTCATGTTGCCTTTGATTGAAACACCGTTAAGGCTTCCGTCTTTCCATGAATCCGGCAGTGCAGGGAGAAGCTCTACAACCACTGCATCCCCTTCGGTTTCGGACTGGACGATCATGCGAGTCATGGCTGCGGTTGCTCCGAAATTCCCGTCAATCTGGAACGGCGGGTGGTTGTCGAAAAGATTGGGCAGCGTTGATTTTTTGAACAGATCCACGAGAGAGCCGTATGCTTCGTTTTTTTGATGCAGGCTTGCGCGGAAATTCATGATCCATGCCTGTGACCAGCCTGTGTGTCCGCCGCCGTTTGCAAGACGCTTTTCTATTGTTTTTGCGGCCGCTTCTGCAAGTTCGGGCGTTTTGCTTATGCTGATGCTGTGTCCCGGAAAAAGACCGTAAAGCTGGCTTATATGCCTGTGTCCCGGTTCGATTTCCTCATACTCCGCCGGCCATTCACGTATGCAGCCTTCTTTCGTGATTTTCGGAGGCTCTATTTTTTCCAGAATGTCCTTCCATTTGATGATGTCCGGGTCTGTCTTTTTTTTGCCCAGATCCAGCGCGGATTGTATTGCTGATGTGAACAGATGCTCAAGTATCCGGTTGTCCATGTCGGTTCCGGCACTGAAACAAGCGGTTTCCCCTGACTGGGTTTTGAAAGAATTTTCCGGTGATACCGACGGTGATATGACAAGATATTTTCCGTCTTCGGATGGAATCAGATAATCAACGAAAAAGTCTGCCGCATCACGGATGATTTTGTAATTCTTTTTGAGGAATTTTATGTCGCGCGTGTATTCAAAATGCTCGCGGATATGCGTTGCCGTCCATGCTGCTCCCAAAACCCAGTATGTTCCGGGAAGCCATTTGTCCTGAGGTGCCGTGTCTCCCCAAATGTCCAGATTGTGGTGTGCGACGAATCCGCTGCATCCGTACATTACAGACGCGGTTTTTTTGCCGTGCTTTCTTGCTCGCTTAAGCAGATTGAAAAGCGGAAGTTCCGTTTCTCCGATTGAAAGCATGTTTGCCGGCCAATAGTTCATTTCTGTGTTTATGTTGACCGTATACTTGCTTCCCCAAGGTGGCAGGAAGTCTTTGTTCCAGATTCCCTGAAGATTTGCCGGAAGCGTTCCAGGTCTTCGGCTTGATGACAAAAGCAGGTAGCGTCCGAAATTCCAGTAGAGTTCAGCAAGAGCCGGGCTTTCCGGGTGCTTTGCCAAAAGCTCGTCCGTCGGAATTAATTTTTCCTGTGCGTCGTCCTTTGAAATTTTCAGAGAAATCCTTTTGTAGTAGCGTGAGTATTCTTCTATATGATTGTTTTTTGTGTCGATGTAGCTTGCGCTTGAAGCAAAGCAGAGTTTTTTCGTGGCTTCGTTCATGCACCATGAAACCAATCCCTTTGGTGTCTGGACTGTGTTTCCGCCCCTGCTCCTGTAAAGCTTGTTCCTGAATGCCGTTTCTATGTCAACAAAAATGGTCGCTTCATCGGCGGCTTCAATTATAAGGCAGTTCCCTCTTGTTTCCACCGTTCCGTTTGATGTGGATGCCATTGCCATGACGCAGAACGGAATTCCTGATGTGGACGTCATTGCAATCGTGTCACCGTTCATAGAATAGAGGTTTCCGGTAAAATCGCCGCGGTCAAGGTATGCCCTGAAATATACGCTTTTCGGAGTGGATGCCGTAATGTGGATGATCATTGCATCTGCCGCCGCTGAAACAAAGACTTCGCGCTTGTATTCGATCGAGCTTCCGTGTGAGTTGCGTGAAAAAATTGCAGTGCTGGGAACTTTGGTTTCTTTTGCGAAGCTTGTGCTTGCCACCGCC
>JAFPKH010000246.1:0-7747 GCA_017424825.1 Treponema sp.
ATTTCAAATAAAAGGATACATCCCCGGCAGATTTCATTTCCAAAAAGTCGCTGAAAATGAGTTTTTAGAGAATCCTTCCCTTGTATGTTTGCATGATTTTTTGTAGAGTTATTTATAGAAAGAAATGAATTTTCAAAGGGGGAAAAAATGAAAAAAATCATTTGCGCGATATTATTCACATGCGTTCTGTGCATCGCATCATTTTCACAGGGATTTACCGTAAAGAAAACCGTCGGCAAGGCAAGCTATGAATCAGCTCCGGGAGTCTGGACAAAGCTTAAAAACGGGGACAAAATCAGCGGAGAAACGAACGTTGACATCGGGCTTCATTCACAGATTGAGCTTGTCGGCGATGACGGAAAAACCTACACGGTAAAGGCAATGAAAAAAGGCGCTCTCCAGACGCTGCTTCCAAAATCTGGCGGAGGATTGCAGAGGGGATCTTCTTCAGTCGCAGGCCAGGTCAAGGCAGATTCAGGAGCCTCAAAAACAGTTTCAACGTCATCATCAAGGGCAACTGACCTGAAAGATGATTTGAGCTGGGAAGAACCGGAAGATGAAATCTTAGATTTCTAAGCCCGAGATTTTCAATTTTATGCATAAAAAAACCGTCATACAGGCCAAGGCTTGCACGGCGGTTTTTCTTTTTTAATGGAACATTACGTTTCCTTAGAACCAGAACCTGATTCCGGCATTGATCGGGAATCCCCAGTCAAAATGAACGTTAGGCAAAGTCTCTATGCCCAACTGAGCTGCAACCTGTGCATAAATCTCAAGGAAGTCCACCACAAAGGCATTCAGGCCCACGACAAACCTTCCGCCGGCATAAAAACCGAAATTATTCGAATAATGAGAAGCACCCACTGCAAGGCCAGGACCATAGAACCAGTTAAGCACGCCCGTAATATTGGGGTTTCCAAGCCACCAGTCAGCCGTTGCTCCGACCCTGTGAAGCTCTCCTTTCCAGATACCGACGTTTACCGCAAACACAGGCGGAACATGGGGAATCTTGAACGTAACGGCCACATCACCGCCGCCATGATCGTTGGCAATATATCCACCCTGCACACCGATTCCAAACGTTCCCGATGCAGATGCTCCGGCGCAAACTACAAAAGCCATAGCTGCAAGAACAGCCAAAATCTTCTTGTTTTTCATAAAAAATCTCCTATGATAAAAGATGGTATAAAAAAAAATCCTTTTTTTCAAGCTCCCGTCATCTTCTGGCCCGTGCATAGTCCATAAGCGGATAAGTTTCTCCGTCCACAACGGCAACCGCTGCGGCATGGCACCCCTTGAACGACGGTTCTGAAATCAGCTCCGGCTCCTGAACGAACTGGACGCACCTGAGCTGGCTACAGTCACGGCAAGTGTTCTGCGGAAGGAAATTATAGCTGCCCATGGTAAGCCAATAGAGGTTCTGGACATTATAAAGGAACATGTCGGGAAGACGGATGAATTTTCCCTCATCATCATTCCATGGAAGCGTAGTGCCGCCAAGATCAAGGTAAACTTTTTTGTCAGAACGGCGTGCAAGCTCCTCGGTAATCTTTTTGATAAGTGAATCGGTCATCTTACCTGAAGCGGTTATGCAGTAAAAATCCCCCTCAGACGTAACGCCCGGATTGGAAGAAAGAAGAAGCCCGAACTGCCTGACGGTTTCCATTGAAAAACGCTCCACGTTGACGGCCCTGAGATCCACTTTCTCTATGCCGGCCATGGCAAAGCACTTTTCACAAGCTTTCTGGAATCCTTTCGGAAAAACTATCGAATCCAGCGAAGAACCGTAGAACGCATAAGGCGCGATTTCAGTGACCGGCTCAGGAAGAACCAGGGAACGCGCGGAACTGTCATCAAGGCCAAGGAATTCACCGGCGTTTCCGCAATAGAGCAGGACCCTTTTCTTTCCGCCTGAATCCGGGATGCTCTCAAGAAGAAGCCTGCCCTGAAGCCTGTAGCTTTCCGAAAATCCCTTTCCCTCAAAAGCCACGTTGTTACCGTAAAAATCATACAGGCTGCCTGATGACGAGACGAACGCTCCCGGCTCTATCTTTTCAATCCCGGACGGAATAGATATTATGTCGGCCGCAACGGATACCGCCGCCCTGGAAATCTTTTTAGTGGCACCCGGAAGAACGAGCTGTATGAAATACCCCGATATGCTGTCTGCAGGAAGAGCGTCATGCATTTCAGGCGCAAAACGGCAGTCCCACATGTTGAGAATGTAATTCCGGTTTATGGCAAGGGGCTTTTCGGCTGAAAGCTGATTTTTCATCCTGTCAAAAAAGCTCCTGTCAAGAGTGCCTTTCAAATCTATCCGGTAGATTCCCTCCGGGCTGAGCTTTTCAATCTCATCGAAAAAATCCGCAGTGCCGACCGTCATTGTCTTCATGGTAAAATCTGCATCACGGCTCAGTATAAAGGCGTTTCCGTCGAATTTGAAAAAAAACGGGGGTCCGTAAAGCGCATCGGCATATTGTTCCACCGGACGCTTGAGCTGCAGCTTGAAATCAAAGCTTCCGTCAGAATCATCTTCAGGAAAAGAAAACTCCGTGATCTTCCTGCTTTTGGAAACCGAATCAAGCACGTCGCATACCGGCTTCCAAACCTGTTTCTGCGCCGAATACCAGGAGTTTCCGTCATACGCAAGGCATCTAAGCGAATCTGTCGTAACGTCAGAGCCGGAAATCTTTTTGTTGAACAAAAGCATCACGGGATCCGCACCTGCCCTTCTCCATATCCTGTACTCGGTCTTTACAAGCTCATCAGAAGAAACCGGCACCTGGTCAAGCATCGCGCGCGTATATGGATCTTCCGTATAATCTTTCATTTCCTCATCGTTCACGGATATTTCTGCAATGCATGTTTCTGCGCCCTTCCCTCCTTCATACACCGACCGTATCACGAACCTGATTTTGTCATACTGAATCATCTTGCGGTGACCGTAAAGAAAACGGAAGCTCTGTTTTTCACATGTGTCCTTGAGCGTAATCCTGACAGCCCC
This sequence comes from Treponema sp., assembly GCA_017424825.1. Lineage (GTDB taxonomy): Bacteria > Spirochaetota > Spirochaetia > Treponematales > Treponemataceae > Treponema_D. The sequence continues at coordinate 3,005 of JAFPKH010000246.1, forward strand.
GGGATCATTTCCGAAATAAACGTCCATGTCCTTTACCCGGTTTGTGTTCCAGAAATTCTTCGTGTTGCCGTTTCCGTTCCTGAACGTTATAGTGCTTACTGCATTGAGCCTCGTGAAGTGCATGATGATTTCCTGCCCCTCGCCTGCACCATCAGATCCCTCAAACCAAGTGCCCCAGCTTCCGTCAGCAAGATTTTCCGGCCCGTATCCGCTTTGGAAAGACGATGCCCAGATTTCCGCAAATGAAATTTTTTTCGGTTCTATGCGCTTGCTGTATTCCCAGCAGTACTGGTACCAGTTCACGTAATCAACGGCATTGCTTTCATAAAAAACTTTCGCATCAGAAAGCCCCTTGTCGATTTCAGGGTGAAAAAGACCGTCGCCTTCGTATGAAAAAATGTATATCGGATTTCCAGTGGTATAGATTTCCTTTAGATTGACGCACCCTTCAAATGCATGTCCTTCTATTGAAGTGAGCCGATCAGGAAGAGTGACCGACCTGAGGTTTACGCAGTCCTTGAAAAGACCGGCAGGAACCGTGGTCATGTCATATGGAAGAACGACCGAGCCAAGGTTGTCCAGGCCTTCGAACGCACGGGAAGAAACTGTGGAATCCCCGAACTGTGCTGAAGGAACGTCACAAGCGCTTAGATCAAGCTCAACGAATCTCCCCGGATAATTTTCAACGCGGATCCTTACCCTTTCTATTCCTTCGTCGTCCAAAAGCCATGATGCACCGACGCTTACTTTTTCACCGAGCACCGGGATTTCCTTTTCTGAAAAACCAGTCCGGGAAACAAGCACGTCAGGCGACGTTATATTGCCGTAGTCATATTTTTTGCTGCACGAAAAAAACACGGCAGAAAAAAAGCAGAGAAAAAAAAACAGGAAGGCTTTTCCATTCAAACGGACGGAACCATTTACTTTGCGGCCCATCCTGCGACCCTTCCGTTTTTGGAGCTGAACACGATCACGACTTTCACGCAAGGGATACCGCGCTCAAGGAAACGACCGGCAAATCCCCTTTCTTCAATCCTTGCAAAAGCGTCTTCTTTCACTTCATTCAGGTCCAGTCCCTTGTCAGTCTTGAGCTGGAAGACATATCCGATGCGGCCTCCGTTGCTGCCCTCCACGCTGAACATGACATCTGAATTCGTATCGCTCGAAACATCATCTCCCAAAAGATTTGCAATCACATGGAAAGCAAGGTTCCTGTGATATTCATAATCAGAGCTCATGACAAGACCCTTTCCTTCAAGTGCGGCCTCAAAGCGGACAAGGAACCCGGCGACGTTTCTTGCGGCAAGCAGCGATTTCATCTGGTCGATTTCCGAGCGGCTTTTGCTTATGGTACCGATGTTCGTAATCTCCGAAAGTATGCATTTGACCATGCCCTGTACTATTTCCGCATTCGGCATGGCAAGCGTAACCGACTCCCCGTCATCGTCACAAGTGCGCGTAAGATATCCGCTCTGGTAAATAAGCGGGATGAGGTCGTTTTCCGTCCAGCGGTATTCCATCAGCTCCTCGCGGTCCACCTTTACGCCGTACAAAATGTTGAAAAGATCGTATCTCTTTTTCCTGAGCATCTTGACCAGCATGTTGGGCTGACCGGTCTGTATCCAAAACTGATGCCGTATGTCTCCCGAAGCAAAATTCTCCGCATCGTTGAAATCAAGGCAGTTCATTATGCTGTACGGATTGAAAAGCATGTCGCCGTCATCCGAAAACCTGTAGCCTCCGTACCATTTGTCAAGCAGGCCGAAAACCTGTGATTCATCGACAAGAGCTGCGCCGGAACCGGTAACAGTTTCTTCCGGAGATCTTGCCGGCCCCTTTCTGCCCAAATCCTTGGAAGTTGCCAGAAGCCTGTGAACGTCCATTTCGGAAAATCCGCATATATTGCTGAAAGCAGGATAAGTCGATATGTCCTTGAGCTGATCGGTTCCGTTGAAAATATTCACGCTTGCATATTTTGATATGCCTGCAACGAAGACGAATTTCAGATAAAAATCATTTCCCCTGAGCGCAGAATAGAATTCACGCAGGACTTCCATGTTATGTATTTCGATGTCGGTAAACGTAGCGTCCAGAATCGGCTTGTCATAATCATCCACCAGCACGGCAACGGGTTTCCCGGATTTTTTATAAGCTTCCTGAATCAGCCTTTCAAAACGGCGGCCATAGGTGGAAGTACCCTCCATCTTTCCGTAGATTCCTTCAAGCCTGCTGAGGATAGATTCTATGCCGGCTTCTATGGTTCCAGGCTCCGTGTACAATCCGGTGGAAAAATCAACGCGCAGGACTTCGCATCCGTTCCATTCCTTTTCCATGCTCTCGATTGCAAGCCCCTCGAACAAATCACGCCGTCCCCTGAAATATGCGTCCAGCATGGAAATCAGAAGTGTCTTTCCGAAATAGCGCGGCCTGCAAAAAAAATAACCGTTGCCGCTGTGAACCAGCTTATAAAGCAAATCAGTCTTGTCCACGAAAAAACAGTTCTCTTCCCTGAGCTTCTCAAAATCCTGAATACCGATCGGCAGCCTGTTCAAAAAATCCATGGAAAAGATTATATCAGAAAACCGGATGTTATTAAAGGCTTTTAAACATCACGGAGATTCCTAGTTCCTGTAGATGTTGCGGAGATAAAAATAAAACGGGTCGTAGCCGTATTTCATGCTCTGTTTTTCCACAGCCGACGCAATATAATCGAACCACTGCTCATGAAATGACTCCCCGGCCGGAAGATTAGAGTGGTCGCAGTATGCATGGATCATCTCATGTGCTACAAGGCTCGCTATCACGCCCTCAGGAGAAAACGCAAAGCCGTAGTCAACGAGAAGCACAAGATGGTATCCCCCGGAATCCTTGTAACCGTAAGTAAGTGCGGTTGCACCAGTGTTTTCAGTAAGACCCCTGCAGAAATTAATCCATTCGTACATCCGGCTGACAGGACACTCCCCAAGGTCAAGGGAATCAAGCGCATCCCGGAATATACCGGACAAAAGCCTGTCATAAATGCCCTGGAGAAAAGGATTCACGCTCCTCATTTGCGAAATGTAATCTTTTATGAGCCTTACCGAACTGAAGCTTTCAGGACATGGAACCGATCCGCCGGTATCCCTGAGAGGAGGAACCGACGTACACGACGAAAAAAGCATAAAAAACAAGGCCGCAAAAAGCTGTAATCCCGTCCTTTTCCTCACGATGACCTCCGCACGAACCACCAGGTTCCTTCAATATTAAATCCGCCGAAAAAAAATTACAAGAAAAACTTTAAAATCCGCCGGACGGGTTTATAATATATAGCGCAATTTTGAAACAGGACTGGAAATGAAAACAAGCTTTGTATTCGGCGCCGGAGCTGACAGCGGAATCTTTCCACTGACAAACCATCTGGTAGCGGCAATCAACACATATCTCACCAAAGACCCGGAAGGAAAAGAAGCCGACCGGCTGATAAAACAAAGGCTCGGATTCCACTCCTTTTCGTATGAAAGCATAATGGACAACGCCGCCTATACGTTCATACGCCGGAATGACCAAGGAAAGATAGAAAAACTAGCGAAAAAAACCGCCTCGGTGCAGGAAGAAAGGCTCCCGGAAAAAGAAAAGGCCGGACTGGATTTCATAAGGGAAATGGTACGGACATTGGTTTCCGAACCGAAAAAATCAAGGGACAAAGAACCTGCATCAGAAAAAAAAGAGCTCATGGAACTTGCCGTAAAAGCAGGCCTTTCAAAAACCGTGACAGTATCCGGAAAAACCACGGTATCCATGTTCCTAAGGCAGGCGGTCAGAAAGCTCCTCCATGAATACCTTGCGGAACCGGAAAACAAAGTACTTCACACGCTTTTTAAATGTATAGTAAACCTTGATGAAATCCTGCTTGAATATTTCCTCGGATTCTACAACGGAAACAAGGTCAGCATGAGGCGCTACGAATACCTTTCATGGACGATGTGGGCTTTTTTCGTAAGCACGGAGATTTCCTACCACAGAAACAGGAAATCACAAGGTGCAAAATGCAGCATCTATGAAAAAATCCGCGGATTCCCGGCCATAACGCTGAACTATACGACACTGGCCTCCATGTGTCCTTCCTGCCCTGAGCTGATCCACTTCCACGGCTCCGTACTGGATTACATCGACTGCATGACAAGGGACGAAAAAAGAATCCCGTCTTTTGCCGGAATCAGAAGCCTTGCAGACGCGGAAAACGCAGACACCATAGCAATATTGAAAAACGAAATACTGCCCCTTATAAAACCTTCCAGAGGAAAAGATTCACCGCCGGATTCATGCATAATCCCCTCGATGATGCCTCCGTTCGAAATAAAACCCATAATCGCGAACGACCTGATCGACACATGGCACCATGCGTTCGACTTGATGAGAAACAGCGACTGCATAGTAGTAATAGGCTACTCATTCAACCACATAGACTCCCACTTCAACGACGTAATACTGGACCTTGCAAAAAGAAAAACGGAAAACGGCGGATGGGAAAAAAGAATCTACATCATAAACCCCGACGTAAAATCAATACACAGGTATTTTGACGGCATGGACTTCCTTTCCGGACACACCTGGAACACTGCAGAACTACCCGGAACCGGCCTCTCATGCCACACCAAGGCAAACATAACCCTCATCCCGGAAACGACATGGAACCTGCTTGAAAAAAAACGGAAATGGTAACAGTTTGTTTTTTTGCCCTGAAAATCAACCCCCAAAGCCCTC
>JAFPKH010000247.1:0-3067 GCA_017424825.1 Treponema sp.
ATAATACAATTCATTCGTTTCATTTACAAGATTAAGGAACCGCTGATTAGAGCCGAGGATGTTCTTTTTGGAAATAATTTTATTCTAATCGGCAATAAAATCGCAGGAAATATTGCAAAGCGTTCATGGTGATTTTATAATTAAACCATTAAAACATTGTTTAATCGTTGAATTTGATGATGCGGTTCTGAATTGGAGGATGCCATGACGAAAAAACAAAAGAAAATGCTTGTGCGGATTATAATTGCAACGGTTGCGCTTGTCGCACTTTATTTTGCTTCTGCAAAAATTGTGATTGGCGGGGAAAGTTTCGGAAAAATTTTTCATGGGATTCCGTGCCTGATTTTGTATCTTGCGGTCTATGCAGTCATCGGATATGACATTTTGAGAAAGGCTTTCAAGGGGATTTTGAACGGACGTGTGTTTGATGAAAATTTCCTCATGGCGGTTGCGACTCTCGGTGCGTTTGCCCTTGCCATTTACGAAAAAAGCGGAGACTACAACGAGGCGATTGCGGTAATGCTTTTTTACCAGGTCGGCGAATTGTTCCAGGGAATTGCAGTCGGTAAAAGCCGCAGGAACATATCCGCACTCATGGACATAAGACCGGATTATGCGAACGTTGAAAAAGACGGCGCAATAGAAAAAGTTTCTCCCGATGAAGTTGAGGTCGGAACAATCATCGTGGTGCAGCCCGGAGAAAAAGTCCCGATTGACGGAATCATCGTTGAGGGAACGTCCACGTTGAACACAAGTGCGCTCACAGGTGAAAGCCTTCCGAGGGAAACTTTTGTCGGCGATGAAATCATAAGCGGTTGCATCAATCTGACCGGAGTGCTAAAAATCAGGACGACGAAAAATTTCGGTGAATCAACCGTCTCAAAAATCCTGGAGCTTGTAGAAAACTCAAGTTCAAGAAAATCAAAGTCAGAGGCGTTCATCTCAAAGTTTGCAAGAGTCTACACGCCGATTGTCTGTTTCGGTGCACTTGCGCTTGCAGTCCTTCCGCCTTTGTTCAGAATTGTTTTCCTTCATTCAGAACCGGTTTGGAATGAATGGATTTACCGTGCGCTGACCTTCCTTGTAATCTCATGTCCGTGTGCACTTGTCATAAGCATCCCGCTTTCGTTTTTTGCTGGAATCGGAGGAGCGAGCCACGAGGGGATTTTGATAAAGGGATCGAACTATCTGGAGGTTCTTTCAAAAGTCCGCACTGTTGTTTTTGACAAGACCGGAACTTTGACCGAGGGCGTTTTTGAAGTTGTCGGAATCCATCACAGCACAATTGACGAAAGAAAACTTTTGGAATATGCGGCGCTGGCAGAATGTTCTTCAAGCCACCCGATCAGCAAAAGCCTTCAGAAAGCTTACGGGAAAAAAATCGACAGGAACAGGGTGTGCGACATCGAGGAAATTTCTGGAAGCGGAGTGAAGGCAAAGGTTGACGGAACAGATGTTGCCGCAGGAAATTTAAAGCTGATGAAGTCTCTTGGAATTGACGCAGAGGAATGTCACTCGACCGGAACGATAGTCCATGTTGCAATCGACGGAAAATATTCAGGCCACATCGTGATTTCGGACGTAATCAAAAAGAACTCAAAGGCTGCAATCGAAATGCTGAAAAAATCCGGCGTGGAAAAAACGGTCATGCTCACCGGGGACTCAAAAAAAGTTGCCCGCGAAGTTGCCGAAAAACTTTGCCTGGACTCTGTTTACAGCGAACTCCTTCCTGCCGACAAAGTTTCAAAGGTCGAGGAACTTTTGGAAAACAAAAACGGAATGCTTGCGTTTGTCGGTGACGGAATCAACGACGCACCTGTGCTTTCACGCTCCGACATTGGAATTGCGATGGGCGCATTGGGAAGCGACGCAGCAATTGAAGCCGCCGATGTAGTCCTGATGGATGACGACCCGATGAAAATTTCCAAGGGAATCAGGATTTCAAAAAAGTGCCTGAGGATTGTATACCAGAACATCGTTTTCGCGCTTACCGTAAAATTCGCGTGCCTTGTTTTGGGAGCATTGGGAATCACGAACATGTGGCTTGCAATTTTTGCTGATGTCGGCGTAATGGTGATTGCGGTGCTGAATGCAATCCGCGCGCTGAGGGTCAAGGAAAGAAACCCGCAGGTTTGATTCGTGCGGAAGGTTCAATCCCCGATACTCTGCATTGAGTGTTGGTGATTGAATCCGAAACAGCTGATTACATTCGTGAATCTTTGAAGAGTCAAGCCAGTCCCAGCAAAAAACATACCTAGTAGAGCATATTTTGAATTTCTGCTATAATTACCCATCTCTTAAATAGGAAAACAAAATGAATCCAGATACTGCTTTTGAATTGTTACAAAAATATGTGCATGGCGAGACTTTGCTGCGGCATTGTAAAACCGTTGGCGTTGCGATGCGCTATTTTGCGGAAAAATATGGCGAGTCCCCCGATTATTGGGAAAGCGTGGGTATCCTTCATGACATTGATTTTGAACTTGCGCCGGAAAGTCACTGCACGAAATGCCTTGAAATATTCAGTGCGGAAAAATCAAATTACCCAGAGATTGACGAGCAGCTTGTTCATGCGGTCCAGAGTCACGGCTGGAATATCACGGTGGATGTAAAGCCGGAGTACATAATGGAAAAAGTCTTGTACACGGTTGATGAGCTTACTGGTTTAATTTTTGCCTGTGCCATGGCGCGCCCAAGTAAATCTGTGACTGACATGGAAGTAAAGTCCGTCACAAAAAAATTCAAGGCCCTCAATTTTGCGGCAGGCTGCAACCGTGAAGTAATCAAGGCGGGAGTTCAGATGATGGGCGTTGACTTGAACGATGTAATTCAGGACTGCATACTTGCAATGCGAACAAGGCACGAGGAAATCGGATGTTAAATCAGTTTTCACGAACGGAATTAATTATCGGCAAAGAGGCGATGGGGATTTTGAACGCTGCCCACGTTGCCGTATTCGGGATTGGCGGAGTTGGCGGATATACGGTTGAGGCCCTTGTCCGCTCGGGAATACAGCATATTGATCTTGTTGACGATGATAAAGTCTGCCTCACAAATTTGAACAGGC
>JAFPKH010000248.1:0-9643 GCA_017424825.1 Treponema sp.
AGGATGTAGGTCGCCAGAATCACGATGCCGTTGAAAAGGATCGGAGTGAATCCCGACGGAGAAAAAATCTTAAGGCCGTTGAGTATGCCCTGGAAAAGTGCCGCAACTGAAATGATGATCAGGTAGGGGAACATGATCCTTGTGAGGATTACGGCCTCGTTCATTGATTCGGCATCCGCTTCTTTATAGAAGATTCTGAGAATCAGCGGTGCAAAGATTATTCCGACGGTGACAAAGCAGACCGTCAGGAAGCTGACAAGGGTGAAAGTCGCGCTCACGAATTCCTGCGTCGTCTTTTTTCCCTCAGGACTTTCGCTTTCATCCAGATATCCTTTGAACGTGGGTATGAAAGCCACGGATATTGAGTTTTCGGCGAAAAGCCGTCTGAAAAGGTTCGGAATCATAAAAGCAACGCCGAATGCATCCGAGAAGGAGCTTGTTCCCATGAAGTGGGCCTTGGTCATTTCACGTACAAGCCCCAGTATTCTTGAAAAAAGTGTCAGCACTGAAAGCGACAGTCCTTTTTTGACAAGTGACGATTTTTTTTCTTTTGTTTCGCTCATAACAATAAGAAGAATAAAATAGTTGTAAAATTAAATCAATCAGTATAAAATAGAAGAACTTACATAATAGAAAAAAAATGCTTGTTTTCGGCGGAGTTTAATATGGGGTCCTCAAACAATAAGTTTTCCAAGGGTATAAGATTCCAGAAAGTCGGTAATACATCTATCGTTCCTATTTCTGCGAAGATTCTGGCTGTTTTCATAATCCTTATCCTTCTTTCATGCCTGAGCACGAATTTCATAACCCTGGTTTTCTCCCAGCGGCAGACCATCGCCATGACCAACGAGCTTCTTGTCTACCATCTTTCTGACCTTTACGCCAACGCCACCAACCAGTACCAGATAAGCATGTACTCACAGAAAAAAAACGAATCGCTTGCAAGCATAGAGGAAGCCGCCAAAAGGGATTTTTCAAAGCCTCATTCGGTCGCAATGGGCGTGACACAGGAGGGAAACATAATCTTCAGCGCACGTCAGGACACATCCCACAGCTGGTACGGTTTTTCCGACAAGGATGCGCTTTCCAAGATGAACGAAATCTATGAAAAGGCACAGTCATCGGGAAATCCGGACAGGGTTGAAGGATCGGTGAATTTCTTTTCTCCTGCAGGCGAAGAGTACATGGGTGTCTTCAAGTATCACGGAGACTGGAAATGCTTCCTTATCCGCGCGGAACTTAAGGCTGACACAAACCGGGAGATGTACGGCATATACCTGAAGATTTCCATAATCATACTGGTCATGACGGCTTTTTTCATGGTTGTCGGAATCTCCGTATTGAACGTGCTTTTCAGCAATGTAAGGAAATTCACGAACGAAGTCTACGACCTTCATCATTCGGAGCAGCTTGATAACATTTCTTCGTCAAAAGAACTGGAGGTTCCTATAGACATAAGCAGCGCACCGAACGACGACATAACCTATCTTGCCGCAAACTTCAACAACCTTTACCTCAATACGGCCACTTTAAGGAACATCTTCCAGAAATTCGTCTCAAAGCATGTGGTTGACACCGCCTACAACGAAAAGAGGGTTGAGCTTAAAGGCGAGCAGAGGCAGCTTACCATATTGTTCACGGACATAAGGAATTTCACCAACCGGACTGAAATCCTTGGGAACGAAATCATCAGGCTCCTGAACATTCATTACAATTCCATAATCGGCATAATACAGCCGGACGAAAGCGGTGACAGGCACTCCAAGGCGTTCATCGGTTCTTTGATCGGAGATGCGGTTTTGGGTGTGTTCGGAATCGACGGGAACAAGGATGTTGTGAATCCTCAGAAATCCGTTGACGCCGTTTCATGTGCATGGAAAATGACCGACCAGACGAAGAAATTCCGCCAGAAAATGATGGAAAGAAAAAAGGAACTTGTTGCGCAGGGAAAATTCAACGACCAGGCCCAGAAAGTGTATGAGGCGGTGCTGATCGATATAGGCGTTGGAATCGACGGAGGTGAGGTGTTCTACGGAAACATCGGATCGAACAAATACATGGCGAACACCGTAATCGGGGACAACGTGAACTCCGCTTCCAGAATCGAGGGACTTACGCGCATATATAAGGTTCCGGTACTGTGCAGCGAATACGTAAAGAACGAAGTGCAGAAAGTGCCCGAAGGAAACAGGCGCTACAGGTTCTTTGAGATAGACACCGTACAGGTCAAGGGAAAGATCGAGGGTAAAAAAATCTTCTTTCCCATGGATTTGGAGCAGGAAGATCCTGATTTCTCAGAATACTACACCGTGGAAAAATTCGAGGAATTCGAAGCCGGACTTAAGGCATACTATTCAGGCGACTGGAAAACAGCCAGAAGCCATTTCAAAAAGAGCGACATGGACGTTTCTAAGGTCTTCCTTGACCGCATGGGACTGAAAAATGCACCTCTTGATTGGAGCGGAATATGGACAATGTCAACGAAATAGATAGAAAAGAAAGTTATGATGATTTGATTGTCGAAAAGACTTCATCAACGCTTGTGCCGCCCATGGCCCTTTCTTCACGTGCGAAAATAAAGTCCAGCATACAGGATTTTCTTGAGGAGGAGTCCCGTGCGCTGCCGACCGAAGCTTCAGGCGTAAAATATGACCTTGTGGAAGAATACTCCGCGACCAAGGCCAATGCGCTCAAAAACCTTGTGCCGGTGCTTCTTTGGATGTTCGCCGCCGTTTTGTTCGTGGGAGTGATGGCAGGGGCTATAGTCACCATAGTCAGCCGCCAGAACAGCAAGATTACCGTGGAAGTCGAAAGCTTTGACAACCTGAACCTTTCGAACCTCCTTGATCTTGTGAGCAGCACCCAGTCCCAGATCAACGAAGAGTCTGCGGTAAAGGCAGGTCTTGAATCAAGGCGCAAGGCAATACTTGAGCAGGCTGAATCGGAAAGATCAAGCGCGCTTGCAACGCTCGATTCCATGAACCTGAAGGATGCCTCCGAAATCAGAAAGAGAAGGAACGAGATCCAGGCGGAATATGATGCATCGGTTTCACAGATTGCTGAAATAGACGCGCAGATTGCAGAATCCGAGCAGAAGATAAATTTGTACCAGCAGCAGCTTGCACAGTATGACACGGCCACGGTCCAGCAGGCTCAGGAACATCAGGCGGAGATGGACAGCGAAAAAAGGCTCCATCAGCTCGAAAAGCAGCGCATGAGCTCCGAGTATGAGGGGAAAATCTCAGGTCTTCAGGCTGACCTTGAAAACCAGCAGCAGGAAGCCATGAAAAAGCAGAAGGAAACCGTTGATTTTGTGATCGGACAGTATGACCCGACTTTTTCAGATGACGGTTCAGTGCTTTCGGTCGTAAAAAGGGCGTCTGCTTATGCTCCGTATTACACTGGTTCACGCGAAGCTCTGGATGAGACTGCATCAGATGAATTCAAGGCCGCTCTTAAAAAACAGCAGTCATATTTCAACGACATTTCGGTGGTCAGCTCACGCTTTTTGAGGATTCCGCAGAAAAATGCCATTCCTTCATTTGCTTCCGCCATGCAGAAGATTGCGAACAGTGCGGGAAATGAGCTTGCGGCTGCATCGGTTGCTGAAATCAACAAGCTTTTGGGGCAGAACCACGAGCTGAGCGATAAAAACCAGGCTTTGGAAACCGAAAAAACGGAGATGACCGCGCAGATTGAAGGTCTTGAAGGTGAAAAAGAAAGCCTTTTGACCCAGAACGGCACTCTCACTGAAGAAAAAAATGAACTTGAAACAAAAAATGCGGCACTTGCAAGCGAAAAAGAAACCCTTGCAGCGACCAATGCCGAACTTTCAGGTGCGAACGAAAGCCTTTCAGCCGAAAAATCAAGCCTTACAAGCGAGCTTTCAGCATTGACCAAGGAAAAAGAGGGGTGGGACAGCCTGCGTGAATCGATGGAATCATCATGGGCATCAGAAAAGGCGGCCATGGAACAGAGCTGGGCTTCTGAAAAAGCGTCTTTGATTGCGGAAAGGGATGAAGCTTCTGCCGCAGCATCAAAAGCCGTTGCCGGAGACATGGATTCCCTTGCTGCGGAAAAAAATGCACTTGCTTCGGCCAATGCAGAGCTTTCGGCACAATCAGAAAAGCTCCGTGCGGATTACAAGAAACTTGAGGACGAAAACAAGGCTCTTGCAAGCGAAAGGGACTCTCTTGCCGAAAAAAACAAGAACCTTTCATCTGCCGGAAATCAGTACAACGACCTTATGCAGGCTTTCTGCACAAAAGACGGAAAGAAAATCCACGGAATCGTATCGGGCAAGGTGAATGCACGCAGAATGCAGCTGTATATAGAAAAATCCGTGTATTCAGGCTATGTTTCAAAAGCCGGTGACGGAAGCCTTGTTCCTGTATCGGTCGTTAGAAACGGCAAGGTCATTGCATGCGGAAAACTTTCTGTGGACGGAGGGACCGTATACATGATAAAGGGCAGCGAGGAAGATCAGATAATGGTTGAATCGCTGGTAACTCTTTCCGGTTCAAATGATTATTCACAGGTTGTCCTGGGGGACGAAATTCAGATTTCCGACCCCCTTTGATTTTTTTTTAATATTTGTTATCCTTCTGGAATATGCCTTTCTTGTAGGCGGACGGACTGCTTTTTTTCCGGCGGTCTTTTTGTAAGGGGTTTTTTATGAATATCGAGTCAAGTGATTTGTCTTCAATTTCTTCTGTCAAACCGATGGCCGTACCGGTGCGCATAGGAATCGACGTTGGTTCCACCACCGTGAAGGTCGTTGCCCTCGGTGAAAATGACAAGCTTTTGTACGGTGCGTATGAAAGGCACAGGGCGGATATAAGAAATACGATCATAAGCGTCGTTTCAAAATGCTTCGATGCACTTGAATCAGAACTTCCGGCAGGAAAAGACCAGACGATAAGCGTAAAAGTCACAGGCTCAGGCGGATTTTCAGTCTCACAGTGGCTCGGGATTCCTTTTATTCAGGAAGTGGTCGCAGCTACTACAGCAGTCCGCCGTCTTATACCGGAAACCGACGTCGTGATTGAGCTTGGCGGTGAAGATGCCAAAATCACATATTTCAAGGGCGGAGTTGAACAGCGCATGAACGGTACTTGTGCCGGAGGTACGGGTGCATTCATCGACCAGATGGCCGCCCTGCTCGAAACAGATGCTATAGGACTCAACGAGCTTGCAAAAGGTGCCGGAACCATTTATCCGATTGCCGCCCGGTGCGGAGTTTTTGCAAAGACTGACGTGCAGCCTCTTATAAATGAAGGAGCGCGCCGTGAAGACATTGCGGCTTCTATTTTCCAGGCCGTAGTTTCACAGACGATTTCGGGGCTTGCTTGCGGTAAGCCTATACGCGGTCATGTGGCTTTCTTGGGTGGTCCGCTTCACTTTTTGGATCAGCTCAGGGAGCGTTTCGTCGTTACCCTCAAGCTTTCAGAAGAGGAGACCATCGTTCCTGAAAACAGCCAGCTTTTCGTTGCAACCGGAGCCGCTTATTCTGCCGAACGTACCATAAAGGGAATCAGCAGGAATCAGAAAGCTTTTTCAACCATTTCGGAATTCCGCGAGAACCTCAAGAATCTTGTGGGTGCCGAAATGCAGGAAGTCCAGCGTCTTGAACCGCTTTTCAAAAATCAGGAAGAGCTGGATGAATTCCTTAAGCGCCATGCACAGGAAAAAGCGCTTTCAGGAGACCTTTCAAAAGCAAAGGGACCTGTTTTCCTTGGACTTGATGCAGGTTCCACGACGACCAAGGCGGTGCTCACTGATACAAACGGTGCAATCCTCTGGCGTTTTTATGACGTGAATGCAGGAAATCCCGTTGATCTTGCCGTCCGCGTGCTGAAACAGCTTTATTCCATACTTCCGAAAGACTGCTATATTGCCCGTTCGGTTTCAACAGGATACGGAGAAGCTCTTTTTCAGGCAGCCCTCGGGGTTGATGCAGGTGAAGTTGAGACGATCACGCATTACCGTGCCGCTGATTTTTTTGTTCCGGGAGTGGAATTCCTTTTGGACATAGGCGGTCAGGACATGAAGTGCCTCCGCATGAAAGACGGTGCCATCACTTCCATTCAGCTTAACGAAGCATGTTCTTCGGGATGCGGAAGCTTCCTTGACAATTTTGCCCGTACAATGGGAATGAACGTACAGGAATTTTCAAAAATTGCGCTTCAGGCTCCGAAACCGGTAGATTTGGGAACCCGTTGCACTGTTTTTATGAACAGCCGAGTAAAACAGGCTCAGAAAGAGGGTGCTACCGTTGCGGATATTTCGGCCGGACTTTCATATTCGGTAATCAAAAACGCGCTTTTCAAAGTAATAAAGCTCAGAAACGCTGAAGAAATCGGAAAGAAAGTCGTGGTGCAGGGAGGGACGTTCAACAATGACGCCGTACTCCGTGCATTTGAGAAAATCTCCGGGGTGAACGTTTTCCGTCCTGATGTCGCAGGTCTCATGGGTGCATACGGATCTGCCCTTATCGCCCAGGATCAGTGGGAAGACCTCCGCCGACCGAAGCCGGATGATCCTGACCAGACCCCGAAAGACATAAGGTCTTCAATTGCAAGCCTTGATCAGCTTGAAACCTTCAAGGTTGACCTTGAATTGCGCCGCTGCGGAAAATGCTCGAACAACTGCCTCCTTACGATAAATACCTTTACGACCGACCGCTCAATAAAAAAATTCGTGACCGGAAACAGGTGCGAAAGGGGAGCGGAACTTGGCAAGGACGATATAATAGTCGATGCAAGCAACAAGGAAGCTTCACAGCTTGATGACCAGGTTGACACAAAGCATCTTGCAAATCTTTTTGACTGGAAATACAAGAGGCTTTTCCAATACAAACCTCTTCCGCCGGAAAAAGCGACCATGGGAGACGTCGGAATTCCCCGTGTCCTCAATATATATGAAAACTATCCGCTCTGGTTTACTTTCTTCACCGAGCTTGGTTTCCGCGTAAGGCTTTCACCCAGATCAAGCAGGGGCATCTATGAAAAGGGACTTGAAACCATTCCTTCTGAATCAGTATGCTATCCGGGAAAAATCAGCCACGGTCATCTTGAGAGCCTTTTGAGCAGCGGATGCAAATTCATCTTCTATCCATGTGCGCCTTATGAAAAGCAGGAAGACGCAGGTGCCGGAAACCATTACAACTGTCCGATCGTCACAAGCTATTCGGAAGTGCTCAGGAACAACATAGACCAGATAAGGCAGAACGAATCAATCCTCTATCTGAATCCTTTCCTTCCTATTTATGATAAGGACAGGCTTTCCGAGAGGCTTTATGAAGTCCTTTCACCTCATTTCAGGACGCTTACCGCACAGAGGGTCAAAAAGGCAGTGGACGCTGCATGGGCTGAGCAGGAAAAATTCAAGAAGGACGTTGAGGCTGCCGGAGAAGAAGCGATCGAAGACATGATCCGCCATGGTGCCAACGGTATTGTTCTTGCGGGCCGTCCTTACCACCTTGACCCGGAAATCAACCACGGAATTCCAGAGATGATCCATGGTCTTGGTCTTGCAGTGTTCACGGAAGATTCAGTCGCACACCTCGGCCAGATTGAGCGTCCTTTGCGCGTTATGGACCAGTGGGTTTATCACAACAGGCTTTACAGGGCAGCCGCCTTTGCTTCCCAGATGCCGGATCTGGAACTTGTGCAGCTCACTTCGTTCGGATGCGGTCTTGATGCCGTTACCGCAGATCAGGTTGACGAAATCATGAAGGCCAAGAGCCGCATGTATACGCTCATAAAAATCGATGAAGGAAGCAACCTTGGTGCAGTAAGGATAAGGATACGCTCGCTCATTGCAGCAGTCAAGGCAAGGCAGAGAAGCGGGAAAAAGCTCCCGGTGAAAAGCGCCGCTTACCATAGGCGTATATTCACCAAGGAAATGAAAAATAAGCACACTATCCTTTGTCCTCAGATGAGCCCGATCCATTTCCGTCTGTTCCAGCACACTTTCACTTACAGCGGATTCAATCTCGTTATTCTTGATGCCGTGGATCCGAAAGCGGTTGAAGTCGGCCTCAAATATGTGAACAACGATGCGTGCTATCCTTCAATCCTTGTTACCGGACAGATGATTGCCGCACTCCAGAGCGGAAAATACGACATAAACAATACCAGCATACTTATGTCCCAGACCGGAGGCGGATGCCGTGCAACGAACTATGCGGCGTTCATAAGGCGTGCGCTTAAGGATGCCGGTTTTGAAAACGTTCCGGTAATCACTTTGAGCGTCCAGGGGCTTGAGGAAAATCCTGGGTTCAAGGTTCCTTTGGTTGCAATCCACCGTGCTCTCAGGGCTGCCGTGGTCGGTGACCTTCTCATGCAGTGCCTTTACAGGACTCGTCCTTATGAAGCGGTTCCGGGAAGCGCAGATGCACTCTATGAAAAATGGGATGCCGCCGCCGACCTTGCTTTGCGCCATGTCAGAAGAGGTCCTTACAAAAAGCTCATCCGCGGAATCATAAAGGATTTTGACAATCTTCCGCTTCTTCCGGTCAAAAAGCCGCGCATAGGTGTCGTTGGTGAAATCATGGTCAAATTCCATCCTACCGCCAACAATGAGATAGTAAAGAACATCGAAAGGGAAGGTGCCGAGGCGAACGTCACTTCATTCGCAGATTTCTTCTTCTATTCTTTCAGTACCGGCATTTTCCGCCACAAGGAGCTTGCATTCCCGAAAAAGACGGAGAAAAACGCAAGGAGATTCGTGTTCCTTCTGGAGCTTTACCGCAAGTACATGGCCAAACAGCTTAAAAAGAGCCGCCGTTTTGACCCCCCGACGGACATTTTCACGCTCATGGACGGCGTTGAGGATATAGTCCAGATCGGAAACATAATGGGCGAGGGATGGTTCCTTACCGCAGAGATGGTGGAGCTTATCCACAGCGGAGTTCCCAGCATCGCATGCGTACAGCCTTTTGCATGCCTTCCCAACCATGTTACCGGAAAGGGTATGATAAAAGAACTCCGCCGCCGCTATCCGAACGCCAACATTTCGGCAATCGACTATGATCCTGGTGCAAGCGAAGTGAATCAGCTGAACAGGCTCAAGCTCCTTCTAAGCAATGCCCCGATCGGACGGCATCCTGATGAGCAGGATGACGGAATGATTCATAATCCTGACGGAACGATAGTAAAGCCGGAGATAAAATATGCCGATGGTTCTATGGGGGACTGACTTCTCCCATAAAACTTTTGCCGGATTACAGCGTCCGGGAGGATGGACAAATGAAAGATTCTCTTCCGATTAGACGGATTTTTATGATTGTGCTGGCAGCTTTCCTTGCCGTAAGTCAGGCATCCGCTGATTATATAAAGCTCAAGGTTCCTGATTCATCGGAAGTGAGGCGCACTGTGCTCGATTCATGGCTCCTTGCCCCTCTTTCACAGCTTAACGGCCGTCCTTCCGAAGTATACACCGACTCGCAGGAAAATCTGTTTCAGGTTAGGTCGGAAAGGGAAGGTCAGTCCACTGTGGTCGTAGTGACTCCTTCAACCCTCCTCAAAGTTACTCACATGGTCGGAAACACCGTCGTAGGAGTGGTCGATGAGCCTTCTTTCAACAGAAGTTCATGCGGCGCCTGGCTTTTGTACCGGAACAGGATCAGCGGGGAAGCGGA
>JAFPKH010000249.1:0-3790 GCA_017424825.1 Treponema sp.
ATAAAGCGCAAGTATTGTACCGGTGAATCCGCATGCGACTTCGCTTGAAAGAAATTTTGTCTGGCCTTTTATGTCAGATGAAATTCCGTCTGCTGATGCGCTCAAAAAATAATCGTCATGGTCGCTTTTTATTTTCAGGCTGACTTCTTTTTCCTCCGTGATGAATTCTTTTCCATGAACTGTGTGACCGCCTATAACAAGTTTCGTTCCCGCAAAAATTTTCCCGTCTGCTTTTCTGACATAAGAAGCATAAAAATCTCTTTCCGTAAGATATGCGGTGATTCCTGCTTCCTGATCTTCTTCAAGGCTGTCCGTAAAAATTTTTGTTTCCATTGTGCCTGAATGTTCTTCCTGCCGCATGCCGACAAAAGTAACCTGGCCGCATGAACCCAAAAAATCTGCATGGCCTTTAAGTTCCGCTGTTTTTGAGCTTTCATCTATCTTGTAGTTTTCATAGATTGGAAGACGGAGATAAACTGCACGTTTTGTATCAAGCGACCATTTATACTTAGGATACGCAGGTTCGTCAAGCACAGTGCATTTTCCGTTTTCCAGTTTCCATTGTGCACGGCAAGTTCCGTCGCTTCCTACTTTGAGCCATCCGTCGTTTGTCCAGAACACAGGCTCCAAAAAAGTTTCACGCCCAAGATTGTGGAACGGAAGATATTGACCAATCTGCCGGAAAGCAAGGTGAACCATGAACCATTGTCCGTCACCGGCTTGAACCAAATCTGCATGGCCTGCGCCTTGTATATGGTAGCCTCCTAAATTGCGGTTCGTCAAAATAGGGTTGAAAGGACATTGTTCGTAGGGACCCCAAATGTTTTTGCTCCTTAGCATGCATTCCATGTGGCCGTATTCTGTTCCGCCTTCCGCTGCCATAAGATAATAATAATCGTTTATGTGATAGACGTGAGGCCCTTCAAGATAGCGTCCGCCGCATCCTTTTGAAATGCATTTTGCTTTTGAAAGAGTTTTCCCGGTTTCAATGTCGATTTCACAAAGAGAGATGCCTTCTTCGCCAAAATCATCGGGACCGTTGCTTACGAAATAAGTTTTGTCGCCGTCAAAAAGAAGCGAAGGATCGATTCCGCCGCGCTGGACTTTAACAGGGTCTGACCAAACTCCTGAATGAATGTCATCCGTCCATACATAAAAATTTCCGAAATCATTGCTTACGTTGGTTACGACTACATAAAAGCGGCCGTTGTCGTAACGGATTGTCGGAGCAAAAATTCCGCCGGAAGCTTCAACTCCGCGTACATCAAGCTGACTCTTCCGTGTAAGACAGTGCCCGATTATTTTCCAATTTATCAAATCTTCGCTTTCAAAAACCGGGATTCCTGGAAAATATTCAAAGCTGCTGTTTACAAGATAAAATTTTCCGTTTGCAGCACATACGCTTGGATCAGGATAAAAACCACGCACAACAGGATTTACGCAAATCATAAAAATGCCTCCGAACGGCTTTAATTTAAAATGAGTTGCGCATATTTCCAATATTAAAAAATGCAGTTTTTTGTTTTGATTTTTTCACTACATCAAAGGACCGAAAATCCTGATTACGCGGCCGGTGCTTCTTACATACCAAGGGAGAGCCTTGTAATCTGCAAGGTGCATTTCTTCGCAGTCGTTTTCAAACATGGAGTCAAAATCTTTTTTTATGTCGGAGAGTATTGAGCTGCCGTACATGATTGCGCCGCATTCAAAATGAGCATAAAAGCTTCTGTAATCCAGATTCACCGAACCGACGGTCGCAATCTTTCCGTCTGCAAGGACTGTCTTTGCATGGAGAAATCCTTTTTTGTAAATGTAAACTTTCACTCCGTTGTCGATAAGATTTTTCAGGAATGTTTTTCCCACGCAGAAAGTTGCAAGATGATCTGGTTTTGAAGGAACGGCAACCCTTACATCAACGCCGCGTTTTGCAGCGAATGTCAGCGTTGACAAAAACTGATTGTCAATCACGACGTAAGGTGTGGTGATGTAAAGATATTTTTTTGCGTTCGAGATTATGTCAAGATATACGTTTTCGGCAATGTCCTCATCATTGAATGCGTGGTCGCCGTAGGGAATCACAAGTCCGTCAGTCCGGGCCGCTTTGTAATCAAGATTGAGGAAATCAGCATAGTTGTCTTTTTTCTTTTCGCCTATATTCCAGACTTCCAGGAACATGCGCATGAAATCAAAAATGGCTTTTCCGTGCATTATTATGGAAGTGTCTTTCCAATACGGAAATTTGTTTTTCCCGATGTTGAAATAATCATTCGAAATGTTGATTCCGCCGGTCAGCGCATATTTTTCATCGACGATGACGATTTTCCTGTGGTCGCGGTTGTTTATAGGAGTTGAAACGATCGGGTGTATCGGATTGAAGACCTTTGCCTTTATGCCCAGGCTTTTCAGGTAACGCTGGTATCTTGCCGCACTGACCATGTAAGTTCCGAATCCGTCGCAGATTACGCGCACTTCAACGCCTTCCTTGACTTTCTGTTTTAAAATCTGGAGGATTCCGTCCCAGCTTTCGTCAACGCGCATGATAAAGAATTCGATGAAAATGAATTTTTCCGCAGATTTCAATATTTTGAGAAAATCAGGATAAACGTCTTCACCGCTCGGATAGAATTTTACGGAAGTGTTTTCATACGGTGAAAAATGTCCTGAGTTGAAAAGATATTTTCCAAGGTTTTCAATTTCCGGGTATTTTTTCAAAACTGATTCTGCATCTGCTTTTAGCGGAAGAAGGCATTCCATGTCGCGGTTTATTTTCCGGATGTCTTTTTTAAGCTTTCTTGCACCTGTGTCGCTGTGGTACAAAAGATAGCATGTTATTCCCACCAGCGGAAATGTTGCGACCGGAACGATCCATGCGATTTTATATTCATTTTTGCCGTGGCTGTTTGAAATGTAAATCAAAAATCCGAAAGAAAGGATTGCGGAACTGCTGAGGTAAACTTCTATTTTGTTTGAAAGATGAATCAGAAAAAACAGGAACAACCCGAGCTGTACTCCGATCGTTACGAAAACAATGACGCTCCGGCTGAAAAAAATCTGTCTGGCAATTTTTTTTGTCTTTGCATTGCGGAGGATTTTTTTGTCCAAATCATCATTGTTGTCTTCAGTTTCCTCGCTTGAAATCATAAGATGCCTCTTAATTTCTGATTATAATTTCTTTTTGTTCATATCCATTCTTTTTTTGACGGCGGATTTGTATGGCTATTTTTTTTGCTGTCTTGGCTTTTTCAAAAATGCCGCAAATTTCTGCTGCCGACGTTGTTTTTCCGAATGTGGACAAATCAAAAACTTTGGAGTCGATTATAATTTTCGACGAAAGACCTTTTCCAGAATTGTCAACTATGAGAAGATCGCCGGTTTTTAATCCGAATGCGCCTGCAAGGGATTTTTTTTCGACCGTAATCTCAAAAATCTTGAAATCTTCGCTTACTTCTACGGCTCCGTCCTTATTATCGGCAGATTTTTTGACGAATAAAACAATTCCGCGCTTGTCAACTTCTTTGAAACTGAATCCGAGCAGTGAAAGATATTCATTCCCGGATGCCGCTTTTTGCGTGAGTTCCAATCTTTCTTCCTCAACTTTTTTTTCTTCTTCGGTCAGGAAATGCGAAACGGAAAAGTGCCAGTCATATTGATATTCATTCCGCCTGAATCCGTCGTTTTCTTCGTTTATGTCGGGAAGCATTTTGTTTGATTTTTTTTCAACAGGCCATTTTTCGGGATCATATTCGCCGTCAACGGAATATACAGGGGCAAGACCGTATTTTATGCTTGC
>JAFPKH010000024.1:0-3005 GCA_017424825.1 Treponema sp.
AACTTGAAAAAGACCATGAGCTTGTAATCACTCTTGAAGACGGAATTCTTGAAGGAGGTTTTGGTCAAAAGATTGCTTCTTTCTATGGCCCTGACAAAATGCTTGTGAAGAATTATGGTCTTGAAAAAAAATTCTACGACCGCTACCAGCCGGAAGAACTTTTGCGCGACTTGGGCATGACGACTGAACAAATTATTGAAGATATCAAATATCTGGCAAAGGAAGTTTGGAAGGAAAGTGTATGAAAAAATTTATCCTTACATTTTTAATCGGAGGTCTTGTTATGACAGGACTTTCAGCAAAGGAACCTGAAAAAGTGGTAAAATTAAATTCCGGCTACGAAATGCCAACTCTCGGCTTAGGAACTTGGACACTGACCGGGCAAGTTTGCGAGGATGCAGTATACGCTGCCCTCAAATCCGGTTATCGTCTTATTGATACCGCAAAATATTACGGTAATGAAAGCGAGGTTGGAAAGGCGGTCGCCCGTGCCATTTCTGACGGAATCTGTAAACGGGAAGAAATCTTTATCACCACAAAACTTGTTCCTTGGTCAAGTAATCCAGACCGAGATATAGAAGATTCCCTGAAGAAACTTGGACTTTCTTATATTGATCTTTGTCTGCTTCATCAGCACGGCTCTAACTCAGGCGATGACGCTGTTTACAAGGCTATGATACGTGGAGTAAAAGACGGGAAAATACGTTCAATCGGAATCTCAAACTTTTATACCGAAAAAACCGTAAGCCATTTTATAAATGATTTTGAAATTCCACCCGCAGTAATTCAAAACGAAAATCACCTCAAATATCAGAACAACTCTTTAAGAGACTGGGCGGAGAAAAAGGGAATCTACATAGAAAGTTATTATCCTTTCGGCGGTCGCGGCCACACGGCAGAGCATCTGAAAAATCCTTTGGTTCTGGAAATTGCAAAGAAACACAAAAAAACAGCCGCTCAAATAATTGTCCGCTGGCATTTAGAGGCAGGATACATCGCAATACCGGGAAGCAGTAATCCTTCCCACATTGCAGAAAACTTTGACATCTGGGATTTTCAGCTGACAGATTCAGAAATGAAAGAACTTACAAAACTGAATACTGGAAAACGGTACGAGAGCTGGTAAACAATAAGGGCATCTCGGAAAGTCTTACTACCGATTCCTAAACCCCTTCATCCCATTTTCAAGCAAAGTCGTTGCAAGCTCAATCATTTCTTCCATGGGAATCTTACGGCCGTCTGCAATACCGTCTTTTGAATTTAAATATCATTTTTAAATCCGGCAGCCTTTACAAAAAATATGTTTTCATAAGCCCCTTGCCTTTTACTTCAATGTCAATGGAATTTCCATAAGCGAATTTTTCTTTTGTCTGCTCATAAGTTTCTTCGCTCACATGGATTTTCATCGGTTCGCCAGTGCTTTCCATGCGGCTTGCAACATTTACTGTGTCGCCCCAAATATCGTAAATGAATTTTGTCTTGCCAATTACTCCAGCAACAAGATTTCCGGTATTTATTCCCAGCCGTATCTGGATTTTTACAGCAGAATTCTTATTAAATGAATTTATATCATCTAAAAGCCCTCGTGCAAAATCAATCATTTTTACAGCCCCGCCGTTGTCATAATCTTTTGTAAGTCCAGCGGCTGCCATGTATGCATCCCCAATCGTTTTGATTTTTTCAATTCCTTCGCGTCTGGCCCTTTCGTCAAAAAGCGAAACCATTTTATTGAGCATGTTTACAACTTCATCAGCCGTCATATCCCCGCTGATTTTTGTAAATCCGACTATATCAGTAAAAAGAACCGTAACATTCGGAAAATCCTGGGCAATCGTTTTTCCCGGATGCTCTGTAAGCTCGACAGAAACTTCTTTTGGCAAAATATTTAAAAGCAGATTTTCTGACTTTTCTTTTTCCAGCTTCAGCTCATAAGTCCGCTCTTCAACTTTTTTTTCAAGTTCCTCGTTATATTTCTGCATTATCTGAATGCGGTCTTCCTGCATCTTGTTTATGTCAATAATATTTTGAACTGTATTTTCTGTCATTTTCAAAAAGGAGGCATACAAATTTTCAACTTCATCGCCAGTGCGGATGTCGAGATTTTTTATTGCAGAAACACAGGCATTCATGCCGTCAACATTTCCGTTTTTTCCCATAAAATCAATTGCATGGCGTGAAATACCGTTTATCGGATTAACAAGAAATTTTGTCGAAATCCAAAGTCCCAGTCCCACAATCAAAATGACCGCAACAAGCGAAAGAATGATTGTCCTAAAAAGAAATTTCAGTCTGTATGTTCGAAGAAGCACCATGGAAATATCAACGCCAACATAGCAGACGCATTTTCCGTTTGAGTCAAAAATCGGATGATAGTGCGTCAAAAGCCATCCGTAAGAATCATTTGACTCAAGCGCCGGAATTTGTTTTCCTTCAAGCAAATCAGGAACATAAGGCAAAAAAGTCGGATCAAATTCAATCAGCGCATCAACGGCATAATCACCGCTTTCTTCATCAGTGTCAAAAATTACATGGCAGCCGTCTTCCCGAATTTGGTACACATAAAGATATTCAATATCCGGAACATTTTTTTGAAGATTATTTAACCGGCTTAAAGTTTCCTCGTATCCTGATGCAGTCCGTCCTTCTGCTTTATAACGCTCAACAGAATCAGCGTCAATTATCTTTTGGGCAATAACCGCAACCCCTTTTGCAATATCCAGATGGCTTTCCCGCGTGTGCCGGGTAAAAAGACTGAGGGCAACAAATGAAATTGCCACTGTAAGAATGAGTGCAGCCAGAATAATGAGGACGGAAATCCTTGTCCGCATGGAATGAAATCCGCGGATTTTTATTGATTTTTCCATGAAAAGAATTTTCTCCTTACAAATGATATTTTTTCGAAGTTCTTTGAAATTATATCACAGTATCAGGGATTTTTCATTTTTTTTCGATGCCGACGCCATAAATGGTCTTCCAGTCATTTTTCATGGAGATGGGGATCCATC
>JAFPKH010000025.1:0-2564 GCA_017424825.1 Treponema sp.
ACAACAAGGAAACTGTCGCTTATTTCGAAGGAAAGAAGGCTGAAATCGAAGCACGCAAGGAAAAGAAAAGAGCAGAAAGCAAATCTCTCAAAGAAAAGCTCGAGGCAATGGCTATTGAGCTTACTGTTCCTGCAGCTGCAAACGGAAAGCTTTTCGGCGCAGTTACAAACCTTACATTGGCAAACTACTTCACTTCAAAGGGTGAGGACATCGAGCGCAAGCGCATTGAAATCCCTGGACTTTCAATCAAGTCCGTCGGTTCATATACTTTCAAGGTGCATCTCTATGAAGGCTCCGTAGCAGAAGTAAGTCTTGTCGTAAAGGGACAGGATGACGGATCTGCAAAGGAAAAGGATGCTCCGAAAGAAAAGGAAAGCGCAAAGGAACCTGCAAAGGAAGAAACAAAGGCTGAAGAAAAAGCCGAGTAAACCCTTTTTACGGAACCTGAAAAAGACCTGCGGGAAACTGTGGGTCTTTTTTTTGCAGGCACAAAGCACAGGAGGACAGCATGGAACTAAAGGACAAGATACCGCCGCACAACAATGAAGCTGAGCAGGCAACGCTGGGAGCAATGCTCTTGGACTGGAATGCAGTAGATGAAGTGGTTTCATACCTTCATTCCTCCCATTTCTACGATCAGCGCAACCAGATCATATTCGATTCTCTCGTCCATCTTTCCGAATCAAGCGTAAAAGGCGACATGCTCACGCTCATCGATGACCTGCAGAAAAGGGGAAAGCTTGATGCAGCAGGAGGCGTTTCATACATTTCGGCTCTTACCGACCAGGTTCCTACAAGCGCAAACATTGATTATTACGCAAAAATCGTGCTCGATCAGGCTACGCGCCGCAACCTTATCAAAATCTCACAGGACATAAAGGCGTTCAGCTTTGACGAAACTCAGCCAAGCCGCAAAATACTCGAAGAAGCGGAACAAAGGATATTCTCGCTTACGGACGCAAACGCCAGCTCCCAGATTCTTGAAATGAAAGACGTGATTCCGCCTGCAATACAGCTGATCGACACACGCTACAAAAACAAAAATTCATATTCAGGCATACCGTCGGGGTTCACTGAGCTGGACAGCATGACAAGCGGCTTCCAGAACAGCGAAATGATTATCGTCGGTGCACGCCCTTCAATGGGAAAAACAGCCCTCGCTCTTTCAATGATGCAGAACATAGCCGTAGAAAACCACATACCGTGCGGATTTTTCAGCCTTGAAATGTCATCCGGGCAGATTATACAGCGTCTTTTGTCACAGGTGGCAAGGATACCGAGCACCAAGCTCCGTAGCGGAATGCTAAAGATACAGGATTTCACGGCCCTCCAGAACGCAGCCGGAATGTGCTATGACGCTCCTCTTTATATATGCGACACTCCGAACATGAAGCTCCTTGATCTGCGCACCATGGCAAGAAGAATGAAATCCCTCATGGATGTGAAAATCATTTTCATAGACTATATCGGTCTTATAACAAGCGAAAACACCGATGCACCTATGTACGAGCAGCAGTCGGCAATCTCAAAGTCACTGAAAAGCCTTGCACGCGAGCTTGAAATACCTATTGTAGTGCTTTGTCAGGTTGCAAGAACGGCAGAAGGAAACGAACCGGGACTCAACGAACTGCGCGGATCAGGTTCCATTGAACAGGATGCAGACATGGTAGTATTCATACACGGTGACAGAAAAAAGGCTCAGGCTGAAGGTGAGGAAAACAACGGAGTGCTTGACAGAAAGCTTATAGTCGCAAAGCAGAGAAACGGTCCTATAGGCGAAGTGGAGCTTTACTTCCTTGCAAGCTACACAAAATTCGAAAACAAGGCGAAGGGAAACGACTGATGCACCCGGTTCATTGGAAACAGAGCGCATCAGCCTGATTCATTGATTAAAGTTTCTTGAAGAAATAAGAGCAGAAAGTCTTTATCCTGTTCATAAAGGATGTCTCAATCCTGTCCCTGAGGAAAAAAACGTCCGGAGCGTTGACTGCACCTATGCCGTACAGGATCCAGCTGTTTCCGTCCCTGACGATGACTATGATTGACTTCATTTTGCCCGGGTCTACGCACGTGATTCCGCTGTATTTGAGCTTGTTGTCGTTCGTTGACACGTAATAATACGAATCGCTGGACTTGCGGCTTATAATCGTTGTATTGATCGTGCCGAAAGGCTCCATCACAAGGTCAGCCTTTACGGTCTGCACGCCGCCTGAAACAGCGGACGACTTTATCTGTGCGCTTGAATAAAGGTCGAAATACTGCTTCCACTGATCAGACCAATATGGAATTCCGGCATAGGATGAAACGTCCATGATCATTGCCGAAAGCTTTTCAGGAAGGTTCTCGTTCCCTGCATAAGGCATTACCTGTATGATTTCGGCAAGATATGCCGGCTTGATTGCCTTGACGGTGTCCTGAGCCTCAACAATCTTTGAATTCGTTGACGTTATACAAAAATCCTTGACAGATTTCAGCTTGCGGATTATCGGCTGACCGTTTTCAAGCGATGTTTTTTCCGAAGCGCTCAGCTTGGTGTTAAAAGCAGATGGAAGGGCAAACGCTGA
>JAFPKH010000250.1:0-3505 GCA_017424825.1 Treponema sp.
GAGCAGTATTCGGAATCTCTTACCGAGGCAATGAATAAAATCACGCCACCTGCAATGAAGATTTTCCATGACCCGAAATATCAATCCGACAAATGGGAAATCCGCGAGACGGGTCTTTCATACACGGAATACGAAGAAGAGAAGGCTACGATGGAACAGTGCGTGAGCCGCATTGCAATCGGATTTGCCGTAATGCTTTTGTTCCTGATCATATTTATCCGTTCATTGCGCGGCGTTGTCGTTCCGGCAATTGCAACTGTAGGCGCTCTTGGTACCACGCTCGGTTTTTCTGCATGGATGAACATCAAGGGAAACAACACGATGATTCTTGTCACCGTCCTTCTTTCGATGGCGCTTGCAGTCGGTTATGCGGTCCACTACATCAACAGTTTCAAGCTTTATTTCCGCAAGACCGGTAAGCGAAAAGAGTCCATCGTCATGGGAATCCGAGATTCTGGCTGGGCTTTGTTTTTCACCGTGATTACGACTATGGGCGGAATGCTTTCGTTCCTTGCCGGCGGAATAAGACCGATGCGCTGGGTCGGTGCAATAACTGCCGCTGCGGTTTTCGTCGTGTTCGCCTACATAATGATTCTGCTTCCGTGCCTCTACAGTTTTGGAAAAGACAGGGAACCGGACAAGACATTCGTGGAAACACAGGGTTCAACAAAATCAGATCTACGCGTTCTTGCAATGGGAAAATCAATACTCAACAAAAAATGGATTACGGTCATCGTTGCGGCTGCCGTCATGATTGCCTGCATACCCGGACTTTTCAAAATCAAGGTGAACATGAACTACACCGAGATGATGGGCGAGCGGACAGATTATGTAAGGCGGCTTTTGGAAATCACGAGGAGCCAGCTTGGAAGCCAGTACAGCTACGAAGTTTTGATTGAGTATCCCGACGAAGATGCAATGAAAGACCCCGTGCGCCTGAAAAAAATGGACGAGCTTACGGAAAAAATCGGAACTCTCAGCATGACAAAAGTTTCCAACGGAAAACCGCGCGTGTCATCCGTAACGAAAGTCATAAAGGAAATGAACCGCACGTTGAACGAGGACGACCCAAGTGCATACGTCATCCCGGACGACCAGGACCTTGTGAGCCAGATAATGTTCCTATATGAAATCTCCGGTGGAAACGATTTGTACGATTATATCAGCGAAGATTTCAAGGCCGCATATCTTCATGTGGAGCTTGCCGGTTACGACGGTGAAGAATGTGTTAAGAACATCGAATCGGTTGAAGGCTGGGTGAAGGAACTTTTCCCGGATGCTTCGAATGCGGGTGTTGTTGGCGAGGTAATGCAGTACGCAAAGATGAACGGAAAACTTGTCCGCGGCTCAATCAAATCAATAGGAACGTCGCTTCTCATAATCCTTGTCCTTTTGATTCTCGCATTCACATCGCTGAGGACCGGAATTATCGCAATGATTCCGAACGTTGCCCCGATTGTTTTGATAGGCGGTCTCATGGGCTACCTCGGCTGGAACCTGGACATGGTTACTGCAATGATTATGCCGATGATACTTGGAATTGCGGTTGACGACACGATCCATTTCACGAACCACATCAAATACCATTTCGAGCTTACCGGAAACTACCGGAAGGCGATTGAAAATTCCTACCGCGAAATCGGAAAGACGATGATAATGACCACAATCATATTGTGCGCAATGTTCTTCATCTTCCTGTTCAGTTCAATGACCGTGCTTGTCCGTCTTGGCTGGCTTTCGATGATAGGACTTGGGGGAGCTTTGATTGCAGACTACACGGTAACGCCGGTTCTGCTTTATATAACAAAACCATTCGGAAAGGAAAAGAAAAATCCAATCGAATCAACCAAATAGGTAAGGAGATTTTTATGAAAAAGACAGTTTTATTTTTTGCGTCGGCTCTTATTGCCGCTACGGTTTCCGCCCAGTCGCTCACAGGCTACGACATCATGAAAAAAGCGGATGAGGTCCCGTCACCAAAAACTTCATCATCCACGGCAACGCTAACCATCCATTCCAAAAAAGGTTCGGACAGGATTCGCGAAGTGATTATGAAAAGCAAGGATTACGGAGACGTTACAAAAGAGGTGATTGTTTTTACGACACCAAAAGATGTCGCCGGAACCGGATACCTGATGTTCGAATATGCTGAAGATGCAAAAGGCAACAAAAAAGATTCCGACAACTGGCTTTACATGCCTGCAATGAAAAAGACAAGGCGCATTGCTTCAAGCGGCTCCGAAAGCGAAGGCAGCTTCATGGGAACCGACTTCACATATCAGGACATGGGCGACAGGAGCCTTAACAAATACACTTACACTTTGCTTGGAGAAGCGAGTGTTGACGGAGTTATGTGCTACAAGGTTGAATGCATCAGCAAGGCTCACACAGAAAAGGACCCGCGTTACATCACCTACATTTCAAAGAGCGACTACATCATGAGAAAGTGTGAGTTTTACGACAGACAGAATCAGCTCCACCGCGTCCTTACATGCAGCGATTTTACGACGATAAGCGGCTACACGACGGCACGCAAAATGAAAATGGAAAACGTGCAGACAGGAACATGGTCGTTGATTGAAACAAAAAACATAGTCTACAACGCAAACGACATCGACGATTCCCTGTTCACCGTCGCGGCATTGGAAAAAGGTCGCATAAGATAAATATAAAAAAATGTAGTGAGGCTGAAAGTCATAAGGGCGTTCCCCTCACTACATTCGGGTCGCTATGTTCCGGGTTCCCTTACGGTCATTCCTTTGGAACGGCTTCGCCGCCCTGCACAGCGCTAACGCAAACAGCTTTTATAAAAAGAGGAATCTATGAAAAAATTAGTTTTAATCCCGGCATTGATTTTTGCATCCATGTTCCCGGCAATTTCAGAAAGCGGAATAAATTTTTCTGCCGACATTCAGACGAAATGGGGAGTCGCAGCCCCTTGGACCGATTCAGAAAATGCAGGACGCTTCACTTTGGGAAAGACATCTTTTTTGGCAAAGCTGGATGCCTACTACGAAAACTGTTCTGCGTATGCGGAAGCAGATTTTTCTTTTGACGCGGCAAACATGAGCGGCGGAAACTTGACCAACGGATTCAATCTTTCGCTCGGGGAACTTTGGCTTGACTATACGGACTCTTTTTGGGGAGTGCGTGTCGGTCGTCAAAAAGCGGCATGGGGCAAGGCGGACGGAATCAATATTACAAATGTTTTGTGTCCCTCCGACATGAGCAGTTTTTCAGCAATGACCGGCGACAACGGAAATCTTTCTGTTGATGCGCTCCGCTTTTCTTTTAACGGAAACTCTTTTACAGCCGACGCATATTGGATTCCTTTTTTCACTCCGTCATCACTTCCGTTGAACGAAGGAAATCCCTTGCGGCGTTTTGTCGTTCCATCATCAGTTGGATTTCCGATACCCGGTGTCGGAAAGACAAGCCTTCCAGTTTCAATCGGTGAAATTAAAAAACCGGAGCTTGCAATCTGGAACGGAGAGTGGGGCGTAAA
>JAFPKH010000251.1:0-4361 GCA_017424825.1 Treponema sp.
ACCGACAATACCTTGCGGGCCTTCCTCAAAAGAAATTGTCTCGGCGGTAAAAATGCAGTTGAAATTGTCGTTGATATGCAGATTGTCAACCTCATCAAAAGGGCCGTATTTTTTTTTGTTGTAGGTCACGAATTTTTTTCCGTCAAATTTTTCAACATCCGCGCGTGAAATTATTTTTCCGTTTTGTACCAGAAGGGCAGTTGTCTTTGATTCCAAATCAAAAGAAAAACAAAACATGCCGGATGGAAAACTGTATGTGCTCCAGCTGTGCGAATCACCATCGATGCGGTAGATTTCTTTTTCGTTTTCCATCAGCGAAGTCTTTTTTTTATTCTGGTTCGTGGTCTCCGTTTTTACCCAAAAAAATCGGTCGTCTCCCAGAAGGCATATAGTTATTGAATCATAGGGAGCGGAAATTTTTCCGTCGATGCAGAGGTGCGATTTGCCGGTTTCTGAATCAGTATACGAGTAGATGAATTTTTTTGCGCTTATTGTGAACGGATTTCCAAAAACAAAGCTGTAAGGCCCGGACTTTTTTCCGTCGTTAAATACATACCGTAGGGCGCTTTCCTTTTCATACACGCAGAAGCAGATTGAACCGTTTTCCTTGCGCATGACAAAATCAGGTTCCTTTATGAACGGCCCGTAATCTTTTGTCTCCGTATAAATGTACCAGCTTCCGTTGCTTTCCTGTTTTACAATCGTGTAGTATTGCCCGTCCTTTGACATGCATGATTTTCCGTTTGCCCAAACTGATGCCGCGGTCAATAAAAAGCTGATCAGAATCAACGAAATTTTCTTCATTTGATAAACATTTCCTTCTATTATATTTTGATTGAATCATATCATTTAATAGAAACAAAATCGAGCCGGTGCATGCAGATTTTTTGGAACTTGCTGAAATCTACCTGATCGGGTAGTTTACAGATTGGAGATTCAAAAATATAATAAAAGTCACATAATTTTATTGCAAATAAAAAAGTGTGTGTTATACTTTTAACGTAACTTAAAAAAACGTAGGTTTGACAATCGGAATGGTCGTCAAAAAAGTTTTGTTTACATGCTGATGCATGAAGGTGATTTTATGAGTATTTATGCCATCTATCTGGTGTTCTTTGGAATTTCCACCATTATCGGTGTACCGTTGCTTTCTTCCTTTCAGATAACGCAGATAAAGGGAGGAACTTATGCAGAATGGTTTTCAAACATCGGTGCAACGTTCGGGCCTGCAACCGGCGTTGTGATTGTCGTAGGACTGATTTCCTATTATATGATGAAACCGCTTTTGTCTGCGATCAAGGAAGCTGAAAAAAGGGAGCTTACTTATGAAGAAAAACTTAAGGCCGGCAAGGTTCTAAACAAGCTCAACGTCGTCACTATCATTTCCCTCGTCCTCGGCTATCTGGTCGGTAACGGATCCACGATCATCATAAAGACGCTTACAGGAAAGGTTGCCTATTCCACGATGGACATATGTTTCATTATGGTTTTGATCCTTCTTTATGCGGCCATTGCCATTGAATATTCGATTACCGGATTTTCGGTCTTAGCAAGCAAAATCATTTCCACATTGAAGATTCAGTCCACTGACGGGATAAAGACAAAATCTTTTTCTTGGACGATGATGGAGGTCGTCATCCTGATTATCCTCTTCTGCTGCTGGCATGTGTTCTGCAGCGGTTACAGTGCGATCCGCCACCAATGGACTATGGACGTGTTTTTATTGAAAGCGGCGGTCGGATATCTTTATGGATTTACATTCACCGTTCCTCTTTTCATAATCATTTTGAGGTCGTTGAAGGGAAGGTTCAAAACTACGATTAATCAGGTTGCAAAAATTAGGGAGAACGGAGATTTGGTTTCCAGATTGAGCATCAGCGCATTTGATGATTTCGGTGTCGTCATGTCCGAGACAAACAAGCTCATGGATTTCCTGAAGAATTCTTTGACGGCGTTGAAGAATGAAAATATCCGCGTCGATTCTGATGCCGGAGAACTTTTGACCGTCACCGAAAATTCATTCTCAGGCATCACCGAGATCGTCACTTCATTTGAAAATATGACCAAGCAGACCGAAAGGCAGGACAAGCTTCTTGACGGTGCGAAGACGAACATCGAAAAGCTCAACGAAAAGGCTTTCACGGTAAGCCAGATTATGGAAAATCAGGCTGAGTCCGAAAAAGAAAACGCTCTTTCCATCGGCGAGATGGTTTCCAATTTGTCAGAGATTACCAGTCTGATTGAAAAGGCTCAGGTTCTTTCACAGGAACTTACGCAGCAGTCATCAGTCGGTAAAAATGAAGTTGAAAAGAGCCAGCAGGTCATAAACGAGATTTCTGAAAAATCAAAGAAGATGAACGACGTTCTTCAGGTTATTGATTCCGTTGCTAACCAGACGAACCTTCTTGCTATGAATGCGGCAATTGAAGCTGCCCATGCCGGTGAAGCGGGAAAAGGTTTTGCGGTTGTCGCAGGAGAAATCAGAAAACTTTCGGAAGACACCCAGAGATCCGCCCGTGACATCAGTAAGATTATCAGTGAAATTGTTTCCGCAATCCAGACCGGAGAGCAGAGCATGTACGACACAAAGAGCGCGTTCGTAAAAATCAGCGAAAAGATTGACGTGCAGTCCGATGCGGTCGGTGAGATTTCAAAATCCGTCATGCTTCAGACCGACAAGGCGAACACAGTTCTTTCAAACACGAATCAAATCACGAACAAGATTTCGGAAGTGAATGAGCTTATAAAGAGCCAGACCGGATACACGAAGGAAATTAAAAACGGAGTCGATGACATAGTTAACCTTGCCGCGGTCGTAAACGGAGCGATGCAGGAATCAGAAATTGTCATCAAGGATTTCTCGAATTCGTTTATGACGGTAAAGGAAAAGGCAGAGCAGAACAAGACTTCTGTTCTGAACACCACACGTGAGCTTGGAAAGTTCAAGATGTAAAATTGTTTTGCCTATATGATTCTAGACTGCCGGGTTCATTTTTTACTTGAGCCTGACGGTCTTTTTTTTCTGATTTTGGATTTCAATTTCGTTATGGAAAAACTCTCTTTTTATTTCAAGAAACTCCTGCATGCGTTCCAGCAGTATGAAGAGATTTGCACGGTCTTCAAATTCAGCCCGTTGTTTCGGAAGCGGTTTTGTTTTCATTTTCTCACGTATTTCCATAAGAGATGAAAGCAGGCTTTGAACGTCATTGTCCTTGTGATATTCGCACGAAACTTTTTCCAAAAAATCTGCGGCAAGAGGAGCCGTATCCGGAACCGTCATTATGTTTTTTACGCATTTGTACATTTCATGCAGAATCATTGCCTGTCGTTCGCGCATCAAAAGATATCGTGTGTCAAAAGTGTCTTTGCTTGTAAACTGATTGTTGAAATTTTCTTCCGCCTGTTTTTTTGCGGTAAAGAGGCTTTGGTTCAATGATGCAAAACAAGATCCGTCGTAATCTGCAAAACCCGGATCAAGAATCCTGAGGGACATCCGGTGGAGCATGGCTTTGATTTTTTCGTCCGTCTGTGATTTGAGTTCTTCTATATAATCAGTTTTTTTGTGAAGGAAAATGTTTACAAGAATTCCGAACCCAACGCCAATCACAAAAAGGAGGACTTCATTTAAAATTTCTTCCGGTCCTGTCTTACCAAGCGAGATGAAATGCGAAATCAATACGGAATCCATCGCCATTGAAGAAATCCATCCGCGGAATTGGCACAGCAAAATGAAGAGCGCAAGATAAACGAAAAACACCTGGACTGAAAATCCGAAAATATTGAAAAGAACTGATGAAATGGCAAGTGCGGCGGCAAATGCAATAAAACGTGAAAGGGCGGTACGGAGAGTTTCTTTTTTTGTAGGCTGCACGGAAAGAATCGCGACTATCCCTGCGGAAACTGGAAACTCAAGATGAAGTAGCTGCGCGGTAATAATTGCAATCACAGCTGCCAAAGTGATTTTAAATGTGTTTATAAAAATCTGCCTAAGCGGAAATTTTTTCAAAAGCTTCACCCTGTTTTATAATATGCAAAAAAAACTGAATTTTCAATACCGTGCGTTCAGGTTGATTAAATCTTTTCTATAGGATATCCTATATCCGAAGGGTATCATTAAAGTTTTCTGCTCACGGATTTTTGATGCTTAAAAAAAATGAGGAAAGAGAAAATGAAAAAAATTGTTGCTTTTGTTTTGCTGCCGCTTTTTACGTGCCTGTGTTTTGCACATCCGACGGATTATAGAAATGAAAAATATGATTCTCTTGTAAAAGAAGAAAAATATGATGAGCTCATATCG
This sequence comes from Treponema sp., assembly GCA_017424825.1. Lineage (GTDB taxonomy): Bacteria > Spirochaetota > Spirochaetia > Treponematales > Treponemataceae > Treponema_D. The sequence goes on from JAFPKH010000251.1 coordinate 4,298, forward strand.
GCGATAGAAGCGGAAGCTGAAAGCTCCTATTCTGCGTCAGATTGTTTTTATCTGGGCATGTCGT
>JAFPKH010000252.1:0-4454 GCA_017424825.1 Treponema sp.
AACAAGTTCACCAGAGTTGATTCCCACGCGGATCTGGATGTCGACGCCCCATGTTTCATTGAATTCCCCGACATCCTTGATAAGTCCTTGGGCAAAACGAATCATCTTTTCTGCACCGCCGTTTTCTTCATTTTCATTGAGTCCGGTGGCAGCCATGTATGCATCGCCGATCGTCTTGATTTTTTCAATGCCTTCTTTCTTTGCGCGCTCATCGAATTTTGAGACAAGCCTGTTGAGCATCGTTACGACTTTTTCTGCGCTCATCACTCCGCTCATTTTCGTAAATCCGACTATATCGGTGAAAAGAACGGTAGCGTTGTGGTATTTCTTTGCTATGGTCCTGTCTGGATGCTCGGTAAGTTCAGAGGCAACATCTGCAGGAAGGATGTTCAGAAGCAGGCTCTCTGCCTTTTCGTTTGCAACCTTAAGCTCACGGGTGCGTTCGTCAACTTTCTGCTCCAGTTTTTTCTGATAGCGCCTCATCTTGCGGATTTTATGGATTACACCAAGCAGGACCAGTCCGACAACCACAACTCCGATTATTGTCCAGAACCATGGAAGCTGCCAGATGTACGGTTTCTTTTCAATGATGACAGGTTCCGTCGGATCTCCCTGTATGCCGTCGCTGTTCTGTGAGATTACCGTAAACTGATAGGTTCCCGGCTTCAAGTTTGTATATGAAACGCTTCTTGCGGACGTCCATTCTGAATAATCATCGTCGAATCCGGCAAGCTTGTACCTGAACCTCATGCTGTCCGATGAAATGAAGCTCATTCCCGTGTATTTTATCGTGAGACGTTTTTCAGACGGTGCAAGAGTTATCTTTTCTCCGCGCCAATCTTTCGTAGTGTTGTCGATGGTGTAGTCCTGAATCTCAATCCTAGGAGCGTATTTGTTCATGCCTCCTTTTTTCGGATCATAGATTGCAAATCCGTCGGTGAGCGTGAACCAGACCCTTCCCTCCGAATCTTTTGCGGAAAGCGACGTTGACGTGACACCGCTTGTAATAAGTCCGTCGGAAGCTCCGTAGTATCTTGCAGAAACTCTTTTACGAGTTCCTGCCACCACTTCCTGCATTTCAGAATACGGAACCGAGAAAACGCCCTTGTTGCATGTCATCCACACAAGACCCATGTCGTCGCATATCATCTGGAAAACGCTGTCCGTACCCATGCCGTTGTATGAGTTGAAATTCACGAATCCGTCGGTTTCTTCCATATATCTTGAAAGTCCCGTGCCGGTACCAATCCAGATGCCTCCGTCATATTCCAGAATCTTGAAGATTACGTTGCCCGAAAGACCTTCATCGCTTGAATAGTGCTTTATGATTTTTTCGTTTTCAAGTATGAACACACCGCCGCCGTTCGTTCCGACCCATACTTTCCCGTCGCTGTTTTCAAAGAGCCACATGATGTAGTGGTTTGAAAATCCGTCGTCCCTTGTCAGCGTGGTTATGCGGCCGTCTTCATGGTGGACTATCGAAAGTCCAGAAGGAGTTCCAACATAATAGTCACCGTTTGCAATCTTTATGGCAACGCGGCACTTGTTTGAAATGATTCCGTCATCCATCGTCCATGCGGTAATCTTTCCGTCGGCCGACACCCTTATCTGCGGTTTTTCGGAATAAGAGGAAATGAGAAGCTCCCCGTCTTTTGTAAGACCTACATGCCTTACCCTGAATTCCTGGCAGAATCTTGTGATGTCGTTTTCAATGAAATTGGTTCCGTCGTAGCAGCGGAGTCCGTCATCACCTCCGATCCATGTGACGCCTCTCCTTTTGTCCTCGCAGATTGAGTTGACGCTTACAGGAAGCTTTACCGGACGGAATTTTCCCTTGCTCAGTTTCTGGAGACCGCCACGGTTCAATGCAATCCAAATGTTTCCTTCGCTGTCTTCCATAATCATGACAATGCCGTTGTCAGGAAGTCCGTTGTGCGAAGTATAATAGGAATAGTCATCGCCGTGCAATGTCATAACCCCGACATTGGAACCGATCCAGACGTTTCCGTTTGAGTCGTGCATGATTGAGTTTACGGCTATCGGATTCATATCACCCGGATCAGGCTTGTAAACGGTTTCAACCCCGTCCTTCACCTTTACCGCAATGCATGGGGCTCCTCCGAACCACATGGATCCGTCCGGTCCTTCTTCGACTATAGAAATCTCCAGTTCCGGTACGCTGGCCAAGCCTTCGAAACGGTTCATCTTTTTGTTTTCAAAATAGAAACAGTCGTTTACGGCACCTGTGGTTACCCAAACACGCCCCTTGCTGTCACAGTAAATATGCATGACCATTATGTTGTTCATACCGAAATCTGCAAGACCTTCAGGCTCCACAATCTTTCCGTCACGAGTGATGTAGCAAAGCCCGGATGATGTTCCGACCCAGACGTTTCCTTCTTTGTCCTCGCACAGCGCATTGATTTTGTTGTTCGGAAGACCTTCATCCGTAGTCCGCTTGGTGATGGTACCGTCCGTATATATGCAGGTCACGCCCTCATCGTTGTGTCCGACCCAGATGTTTCCGAGAGCGTCCTGTATTATTGAGCGGGCAGATGCGAAATCATATTTTTCATCCGTAGTGCGGCTGTATGTAGTGAATTCCACTCCGTCAAAGCGTACAAGACCATCGTAGGTTCCTATCCAGATGTACCCCTTGTTGTCCTGCATCAGAGTGGTTATCGTCATTCCCGGAAGTCCGTCTGCGGTGTCCCAGTTTTTACGGACGAAATCATCAAAAAACTGCACGTCATTTTTTCCCTGCGCAAAAACAACGGACGGTGCAATCACCAAAAACAATACGGTGATTATTTTCACAATTATTTTTCTCTGCATCATAAATCCTTCCATAAAAAATAAAATGAACTTTTTCAATGACTTTTGTCTATAAACTCTGTCCTTAAACAAACTCCGCTCTTAAATGACTTTTTCAGAACTTTCTATATATGTTTCCTTATATGTTTCCTTAACGTCGTCAAATGCACCTTCATTGTACAGCTCCATGAACGCCTCAACGACCGAAGGATCAAACTGAGTGCCGGAACCTTTCTGGATTTCACCGATGATATAATCCATGGGAAGCTTGTCACGGTATGAGCGCGTAGAACTCATGGCATCAAAAGCATCGGCAACGGAGATTATGCGTGCGACCCAGGGAATCGAATATCCCGAGGCCATCAGGATATCCCTTGCCGTCAAAACGCTCATGATGATAATGTGCGCCTGACGAAATGTTTTCATGAATCTTCACGTTTTTCAGAATCTCATATCCTTTCTGGGCATGGCTTTTCATAATCTTGAATTCTTCATCGCTCAGCTTGCCGGATTTGGTTAATATTGCCTCCGGGATGCCTATTTTACCGATGTCGTGCAGAAGTGCTATGTTGTAGTACTGAACGATGGTTTCCGGGCTTTCACCAAGTTTCTGTGCAAGAAGCTTCGTGTATTTTGCAACGCGCTGTGAATGTCCGTTGGTATAGGAATCCTTGCCGTCTATGCAGTTGGCGAACGCACCTATAATCGACTTGGAGAATTCTTCAAGCTCGTTCCTTGATTTTTCCTGAATCTTCTGAATCTTTTCGTTTCTCTGGTAAATCAGTATTACGGAAACAAAAGCAACCAGCGTTATGAATATCGCAGGAAGGCTTGTACCGTGAAAATCTATCAATCCCTTGGAAAGACGGAAAAAACGCGTGGCAAGGATTACCAATGAAAGATAGAACCCTGTCTTGCGGTAAAAAACGACCCATGCAATCAATATAATAGTAGAAATCGAAGAAAAAACTCCGGCAAGCGATGAAACGGGCATCGGATGGCTACCGATCATGAACAGCTCTTTGGATGAGGCAGTGTTTCTTGATCCCAATTCCGTCAGGACATAGAGTGCGAAAAGGAGGACAAAAACCAGTATAGAGACAATCTTGTGTTTTGAAACAGGCTTACGTCCGGCAGATTTTTTGACCTGCTTCCCGCCGTCAACGGAACCATTGACATTCTCCATCCATTATCTCCCGAAAAAAATTGAAACCACTAAAAACAACCGTGTAGAGATTTATTATAGTCTACTTTTCCGCTTCTGACAATTAAAAATTGCATTATACGGAGGCAATAAAAGAAAAATTCACTTTTTTTTCTTTCAAAAGATTGCGTCATGAAGTCTGCTGTCATAAAATTAATTTAAGGGAATTTTTATTTAAAAAAAATCAGGTGGCGGACATAAAAACACCCTGCATCCATTTTAACGGGCGGAACAAAAAAAATTTGCCTTACGGACATGTTTTTTACTATATTATTTATACGAAAACTTTGTTTTAGAGGCTAAAAATGGCAAAATATCAGTTCCAGACGGAAGTCAACCAGCTTTTAAAGCTGATTATCCACTCAATGTATTCAAACAAGGACATCTTTTTGAGGGAGATTGTCTCAAACGCATCCGACGCATTGGACAAGCTTAA
>JAFPKH010000253.1:0-2609 GCA_017424825.1 Treponema sp.
AAAGATTGATGGTGTGTCAAAAGCTGAACTCAAAAAGATTCTCGGAAAAGAAAATGTTACTGCGGTGTTTTCATATGATTAATTATTCCATAACCCAGCTTTTCTGCATAGTATTAAAAATCTTATCATCAGAATTCAGCTCGCCGATTAACAGCGGAGAAGAAGGATTGTGTAATTTCATATTTTCAATGACGAGTCTGGAATCTGCATTGGCATAACAGTAGCGGCACAGATGACCACAGGAATTGTAGGCTCCAATATCTCCGTTTAAGAAACAGGCACATTCTTTTCTTGCGGAATTCTTTTTGGGAACTTTAAGTTTTTTACCAATAGCTTTCTCGAGGACTGCAACAGTCTGACAGCCGGAACAATCCGCACCAAACTGCTCGAGTTCTTTTCCTTCGGCACAAGGACGCAAGGTCATTCCATATTTAGTGGCAATTTCAACAAAGGCTTTTCCAAGAGTAAGCCTCTCCTCCTGCGTTACCTCCCGGGCTTCGGGAAAATTACGTTTCACCTTTGGATACAAATCTATAAAGCTGATTACAGCAATTTTCGTTAAGCCACAAAGCCTGCGTGCAATATTTTCAAATGCCTTAAGATGATATGGAACTGTATATTTTTCGGAGATAAAAATCGGATCATAACGCCAGCCTACTTTTTCCGCTCCAAGACGTTTTCCAAGTTCAATAATAGCATCTGCGACGGCGGCCTTTTCCGGCACGTTCGGTTCAATCTCTTTTCCATACGGCGTGAGCGAAACATACCACCACTGATTATATTTTGAAAGCTCATTCCAGAGCTCTTGGTTTTGCAAAACAGGCAGGGGATTTTTTGTACAGAAAGTAATCAAATCAACAATCTGAGGATTCAGTTCATAACGCGAAACCGACGAAGGATAAAACGGATTTCTAACCATCACATACCCTTCTTTTAGCCGGTTCAAAAGCCACTGAGAATAAAAAGCCGGAATGTCTGTCCGCTGTCCTGTCTGGATTATCATTTTTTACTAAGCACCTCTTTATAAATCTCCAGATCCTTGAAAAAAATCAGTCTTTGAATAAATCTTCCATTGTGATTGTGTTGATGAAGTCCCCGGAGTATTCGTTATAAGTCAGACCGTAGGTTGTAATTAATGTTCCGTGAACAACTGATTTTTTTGGAATCATTGTGCTCAAAAGACTTTGACGTTTGACCAGAGTTTCGTGATAATCTTTACTAACAGAAAATTCTTCGCTATAGAATTTCATTTCACACATGTTTACAACATTATCTCTGCGGTCTATTATCAAGTCTATTTGGGCTCCTTTTTCGTCGGTTTCGTTAGGGCGTTTTGACCAGGCAGAATGACTGGTAATAACTCCGCTGATTCCAAGAGCGCTCTTAATCTGCTTGATATGATTAAAGCAGACGTTTTCGAATGCAAAGCCTCTCCAGCTGTTAATCTGATTTGAAGTAACATTTGGCTGCCAGAAAGCGGAATCTAAAGTTTGTTTTTCATTTACGAATTTTAGACAGAATTTACAGAAAGAATCTACAAGCTTGTAGTGTGTCTCGCGTTTGCCAAGTCCGAATGGAACATATTCAATAACAAAGTCACTTGCAATAAGAGCTTTAAGATACTTTGAAAGATGTCCGCTATCCGTAATCTTTAATTTTTCAACAATTTCTCTTCGTGTAAAACCGGCATTAAGCTGGCTCAAAAGATTCACAATTGATTTCATTATTTCCGGATTCTTGAAACCGGATTCGAAAAGCCTGTTGTATTCATCTTTTAGTTTTGCATTTGAAAGAAAGAAAAGTTTATCCACGTTCTGAGCCAGACTTAAGCCGCGTTCAAAGTATCCGAGATAAAATGGAATCCCGCCGAAAATCATATAACTTTGAACTATGTCGTAATCGGAAATAACGATATTGTTGGATTTGAAGAATTCCTTACATTCTGCAAGAGTAAATGGCTCCAGCTTAATTTCATGAGTAACCCGGTTATAAAGTCCGCCATGATTATTAATCAGATTATCTAAAATCCAGGAATTGGCGCTGCCGCAGACTACAACCATGATATTTGAGCGATGGCAGGCCCAGGTATTCCAGAATCCTTCAAATGCAGTAATAAAACCCGAGCCGGGAGTGTCGAGCCATGGAAGTTCATCAAGAAAAATAACTTGACGTTCTCCGTTATCTTTTGACAGTAAAAGCTGCTCCAGCATAAAGAATGCTTCAAGCCAGGTCTGAGGCCTGTGAGATTTAGGAAGCCCGTGAAGCTGCAGAGAAAAATAGAAGTGTTCCAGCTGATTTTTGAGAGTGTTGCCTTCTTTAGAGCCTTCTTCAACGGGAGACAAACCTGCATGACGAAAGGTGATTCTGTTCTTGAATGTCTCGTCAACTAGATATGTCTTTCCGACACGCCTACGCCCATAGATTGCAACCAGCTCTGCCTTGCCTGAGTTAAAAATATTATTTAATTCTTGTGTTTCTTCTTTTCTGCCGACCATAAAACAATTATAAATACGTTCTAAAGGTCGGTCAAGTTGTAAAATATAGTATTCACCGACCTAAAAACGAGAATTAAACATTGCTACAGGTAAGATTGTGTCTTTTGCAAGCGA
>JAFPKH010000026.1:0-2869 GCA_017424825.1 Treponema sp.
AATACTCTCTCCAGATTGGAAATGAATCTTCAATCGCACCAACAAGAGCGTCCAATGACTTTTGGCTCATCCGGCTAAAAACCAGTGCCCGCTCCAGCGCTGTTTTATAGCAGCGTCTTTTGTTCAGGGTAACGGTCTGTCCTTTCAGGTTGTTGAGGGCAGCAGCAATTGCAATCTGATTTTGGCGCAGGAGATTTTTTTCTTTTTGCCATGACTCTTTTCTAACGGCAGGGTCCGGTGAAAAAGCATCGTTTCTAAGTTCATTAAAAGTTTTTCCATCAGCATCCTTTAGATTTGAAATGATTTGTTCCTGAAGCATTCCCCACGCGGAGCCACCTGTTCTGTTCAAATCTGCCGCAAGATTTTCTTCCGCTTCCGACATCTGGTGTTTTGTGCTTTCGATGGCCTCATTCAAAATAAATTTGTAGTCGGCAAAGTTTGGATACAGCGCAAAAAATTCTTCAAGCCGGTCTTTGTTTTTTGCAAGCACCGAAGAAAATTTTAAATCAACCTGCTTTGTGTCCAGCGAAATTTTTTCCACTTCGGAAATATTGTTGAGAGCATTTGTGTTGGTTGTGTCGGTCGAATAGACAATGTATGAATATGCGTTGATTGTGCGCGACAGGGCGAGCATTTCGTTTTGATTTTCAAGATAGTCTCGAAGCCATTGTGCAAAATCTTTGCCGCAAGAAAAACTGTCCGCCGTTTTTAAAAGAGCGTCCAGACATTTGATTTTGGATTTGTAATCTTCCAAAGCCTTTTTGTATTCAACGGAATCCAGCGAAGAAAAAATCGAATCCAGATTCCAGCGGGGTATTTTGTTAGTTGTTTCCATGCTTTCAGTATATCAAAAAAATCAATTCAAATACATGGGCATATTGAGGCTATCGGAAAAGTCTTGTATATTTTGTTTAAGGGGAAAATATGATTTTTTCATTGAAAAAAAGAATTGAAATCTCGTACAGGGGCGCGAACATTCTGATTGGTTTTTTAATCAGCACGCTGATTTTGGGAACGCTTTTTTTTCTTGGCTGCTTCGGATTGCTGGGGCTTCCGTCGTTTGCAAATGCAAAGGGTCTGTGGATTCCGCTGGGCATAGTGATTTTTTTGTTCGAGCTGCTTGTTTTTTGGGACGGCATTCTTAGAATCTATTTGACATCGGTGCAGCTTGGTCTGAAACTCAGAATCTTGGGCGCAATCTTCGGGCTGATTATTCCAATCAACATAATCCTGCTGATTTATATGATTCATATTGTGCGCGCGGAATACCGTTTTGAGATGAAAAAAATCAAATTGAACGAAGAACGTGCGGGCGAACAAATCTGCAAAACAAAATATCCGATTCTGATGATTCACGGCGTTTTTTTCAGGGACTTCAAGCATTTCAATTACTGGGGCAGAATTCCGGATGAGCTTGAAAAAAATGGTGCGAAAGTTTTTTACGGAAACCAGCAGTCGGCGGAATCTGTTGTGGACAGCGGAAAAAAGATTGCGGAAAAGATTCGCGAAATCTGTGCGTCGGAAGGCTGCGACAAAGTGAACATCATCGCACACTCAAAAGGCGGTCTTGAATCAAGGTGGGCAATCAGCATGGAAGGGATGGCACCGCATGTTGCAAGTCTGACCACAATCAACACACCGCACCGTGGAGTCCATTATGCGGCCCATCTTCTTTCAAAGATTCCCGAAAGACGACAGTTCCATATCGCGCGGATTTACAATAAGATTTTCAAGGAGATTGGCGACCCTGCCCCGGATTTTCTTGCGTCCGTAAAAGATTTGACCGTGGAAGCCTGTGAAAAATTCAACGAAAAAGTAAAGGACTCTCCGCTGGTCTTTTATCAGAGCGTCGGATCCAAGCTGAACCGAAGAAGAGGCGGACAGTTCCCGCTGAACATTACGTATCCGATGGTAAAAAAATACGACGGAATCAACGACGGACTTGTCGGAAAAGATTCATTCCCCTGGGGAGAAAGATTCCAGTTCATCGAAAAAAAATGCCGCCGTGGAATAACCCATGGCGACATGATAGATTTGAACCGAAAAAACATCAAAGGCTTTGATGTCCGGGAATTTTATGTGCAGCTGGTGAAGGAACTGAAAAACAAGGGGTTTTGAAAATTATCCCGGGCAATGCTGCTAGAAACCAAATGCCTTTATACCGAGCGATATAACGAAACCGCCCATTGAAGGATATTCATTATTATCGACGAAGCGGAAACTGTTGTTTTTGGCACCGTTCACATCAACTTCCGTAAACCAGTCATATACATACCCGATTCCACAGCTCAACTGCAACGGAACTGGAATCTTTGGAATTCTGTAAGTACAATCCAATCCAACGATACTGCTCCATTCATAGGTTCCATCATACAGGAAGTATTTGTTTTTTGCCTGTCTTTCCGAGCTTTTCGGAACAAGTTCGGAGTATATGGAACTTCCTTCAACCTGACCGCTGCCCCATGTTACGCCGTGACGAATCAACTGATAGCTGAAGCCAACATTAAGCTCCGGTAAAATCCTTGATTCTGCGCGCAGTAAAAATTCGTCCGAATTCGGTTCAAGGTAATATCCGAGCGAATATCCATTGTTTGTATAAGAAGATGCCATGTAATAAGCACGGTACGGCTCATATAAAGTCGCCAGATGCGTATAGCAGTAAGGCTCAATTTTTGTATATCTGAATGAAAGATTCATGAATGGAAGCCACTGCGGAGAAGCTTGTATTCCGGCCTGCCATGCATACATGCACCTTGTTTTTTCCCAGAATTTTGTGCGGATTTGATTCATCTCATCAAGGAAAACAGAAAGCCACGCATAACCAAGTCCAGGATAAATCAGCTTAAGGTCGCCGAACAATCCCAGATTG
>JAFPKH010000254.1:0-3569 GCA_017424825.1 Treponema sp.
GTTCTGTCATGCGACGTAATTCTTTTGGGAAGCCCGGCAATGGGCGATGAAGTTCTTGAAGACACGATGGAAGATTTTTATTCTGCCGTCGAATCGTCTATTGGCGGAAAGAAAGTCGGAATCTTTGGTTCCTATGATTGGGGCGACGGACAGTGGCTCCGTGATTGGAACGACCGTCTGACTGGAGCAGGTGCCGTATCTGTCGGTGAACCTTTGATGGCGCATCTCACACCGGATGATGATGCAATCGCGCAGTGTAAGGCATGGGCTTCATCTGCAGTAAAATAAAATGCATCTCTAAAAAATCACGGGCACTCGGTGGACTTATATCGGGTGCTTTTTTAATATGATAATTATTCTCAAATTCTATTGACTTTCCTTTTGCTTTTTACTAATATGATAATTGTTATCAAATTGGTTGGTCTATGCAAAAAGCATCGTATAAAACAAAACAACAGGATTTGCTCGTCTCATATTTAAAAACCACACGGGGCAGACATTTTACTGCCGATGACGTGCGCCTGTATTTTGATGGAAAAGATGTTTCCATTGGCATTGCCACAATTTACCGTCAGCTTGAAAAACTTGTTTCAGAAGGTGTCGTCCAAAAATATTTTTTGGGTGAACAGACTGCGGCATGTTTTGAATATACCGGCGACGGATGTAATGCAGGCGAAAAACATTTTCATTTGAAATGTGAAAAATGCGGAAAACTTGTTCATCTTGAATGTGACGATTTAAAAGAAGTCTGTTCACATTTGAAGCAGGAGCATGGTTTTTCCCTTGATTCGCTGAGGACTGTTTTTTACGGTGTTTGCAGCGAATGTTCCGATGAAGAAAAAATGCAGGAGGGCAGGTGATGGGCAGAATCAGATTTTCCAAGACTTATTCCCTAATCGCTGTTTTACTTGTTCTCGCATTGTTTTCAACCCTGCTTTTTGAAGTCCTCCATGCCGACCATGCCAGCAATCATTGTGAAGATGAAAACTGTCCCGTCTGTATGCTGTTGCAGATTGTTCACAGTTCATTCCGCTTTTTTGGATTTTCATCCCCCGTTTCAAAAGCCGTTCCATCCGTCTTTGCTCTGATTTCGATTCTAATTTCTTCTATATATATATTCTCAATTACACCGATAACCCAAAAAACAAAACTCACAATTTAGTTTTTCCTGTAAATCCAATTTTCAGGCATGAGTATTGTCCGAAAACATATTCTACAAAAAATTACAGGAAAAATTAAAATGAAAAAAACAGATAAAAAGCCGGTCGTTCTTATTACGGGCTATCTTGGTTCGGGAAAGACGACACTTTTGAACAATTTGCTCCGTCAGGAAAAAAGAAAGGTTGCGCTTATTGTCAACGACATGGGCAGCATCAATGTGGATGCGGAGATTCTGAAAAAGAACGGAACGAATGTTGCCGAGTGTCCCATGTTTGAACTTCAAAACGGATGCATCTGCTGCACATTGCGCGACGAGTTCATCCAGCAGATTGAAAAAATCTCCAAGCTGGATTCCGTTGAAGTTGTGTTTGTCGAAGCTTCAGGCATAAGTGACCCGGGAGCAGTCAGCGCGAGTTTTCTTGCTTACGAGGAAGACAATCCAGACACAAATGTTTATTTGACTTCGGTTGTTACGGTTGTTGATGCGGACAGAATCTACCGGGAGTTCCTTTCTGATTTGAAAAAGAAGCAGGAGGAAAAAGAAAAGATTGACCGGAACAATCTTACGGACGAGGAAGTTTCCACACTCATCGTTGACCAGATTGAATTCTGCAATTTCATCGTGCTGAACAAATGTGACCTTCTGAACGAAGAGCAGCTTGCGGAAGTAGAAAAAATCGTGCGTGAATTCCAAAACCGCGCCCCGATTATCCGCAGTGTGAACGGTGAAATCGACATTGAAAAAATTATGACGAAGGAGCCGTTCAACTTTGAGCAGATTGACTCATCATCCGCAATCCAGAAAGCAATCAACAGTTTGAATGAACCGAACCGCGCCACTCAGGGATGCACCGGTGAATACGGAATCTCTTCATTTGTGTTCGAGGAAAAGAGGCCGTTCAACCGCGAGCGTTTTATGGATTTTGTGAACAACCGTTACCCGCGCGAACTTATCCGTTCAAAGGGCTACATCTGGTTTTCCGATGCGGATGCGGATGTTCAGTTGTTCGAGCAGGCCGGAAGAAATTCTTCTGTAATGGAAGTTTCTTATTGGATTGATGCTTTGGTGGAAGAACAGAAAAATGCATACCTTGAACAGAATCCTGATGTGAAGGAAAGCTGGGACGAGGAATTCGGAGATAGAGAGAATCAGATTGTAATAATCGGGAAAGGCTACGACAAAGAAGCAATTCAGACCGAACTCGAAAAGTGCCTTGACGAAAAGGCAATAGCTTAAAACAAGGAGAACAAAATGAGCATTAAGAAATTTTTAATAGGCTGTGCAATGGTTTTGGCAGCCAGCGCGACTTTTGCAAAAACAAAAATAGTGACGACAATTTTCCCGGAGTATGACTGGGTAAAGCAGATTGTCGGAAACAAGACAAAGGATGCGGAAATCACCCTGCTGATTGGAAATGGGGTTGATTTACATTCCTACCAGCCGTCAATCCAAGACATCGCAAAAATCAGCACGGCGGATATTTTCATCTACGTTGGTGGCGAAAGCGACGAGTGGGTTGATGGCGTACTCAAAAGTGCAAGAAACAAAAACATGAAGGTAATCAACTTGATGGAAGTTCTTGGCGACAGAGTAAAGGAAGAGGAAGTTGTTGAGGGAATGCAGGAAGAGGACGAGCATGAACATCATCACGATGAGGATGAAGATGAGCATGAGCATGAACATCACCACCATCATTCAAGCGATGAAGAGGAACTGGAGTATGACGAGCATGTGTGGCTTTCCGTCCGCAATGCAAAAATTCTGTGTGCCGAAATCTGCAATGCACTCTGCGCAAAGGATTCAAAAAATGCCGCGACATACAAAGCAAACTGCGCTTCATATTCTGCAAAGCTCGACAAGCTGGATTCAGATTTTGCCGCCGCCGTTAAAAATGGAAAAACAAAGACTTTGCTCTTTGGCGACCGTTTCCCATTCCGCTACCTTGTTGATGATTATGGCCTGAAATATTATGCTGCATTTGTCGGTTGCTCTGCCGAAACTGAGGCAAGTTTTGAGACAATCGTGTTCCTTGCAAAAAAGGTTGACGAGCTTGGACTCAAGAATGTCTGCCAGATTGAAAGCGGAAACGGAAAGATTGCCCGCACGATTATTGACTCAAGCAAAAATAAAAAAGCAAAAATCTTGACTCTTGATTCAATGCAGTCTGTAACCCAGAACGACATCAAAAAAGGTGCGACATATCTCGGGACTATGCAGAAAAATCTTGAAGTGCTGAAAGAAGCATTGAAGTAAAATTATTTGCAAAGTTTTTAAGACAAAAGGCATCTTTTTAAAAGGTGTCTTTTGTCATTGCAAGGAGGCGGCATGAAAATAGCAAAAAAAGTAGGCTTGGTACTTATGATTCTACTTGTCTTTACGCAAAGTGGATTTTGCGCCGGATTTCAAA
>JAFPKH010000255.1:0-2788 GCA_017424825.1 Treponema sp.
GCTGTCAGCGACACACCTACAGGACCATTCAAATACATTGGTTCATTCCGCCCCAACGGTGCCATGAGTCGTGACCAGACACTTTTTGTCGATGACGATGGTACTTGCTACCAATTCTCCTCTTCTGAAGAAAACCAAACGCTACACATTAACCGTCTGACAGACGATTACTTAAAGCCTGACGGACAATACGTTAGGCGTTTCATCGGACAATCGCGTGAAGCGCCAGCTGTATTCAAATACAAAGACAAATACTACATGATTTCTTCGGGCTGCACGGGCTGGGATCCCAACCGTGCAGAACTGGCTGTTGCTGACTCTATCATGGGCGAGTGGAAGGTGGTTGGTGACCCTTGTACGGGCATCGATGCCGACAAAACCTTCTATGGACAAAGCACCTACGTTATCCCTGTGAACCCTAAAAAAGGACAATTTATTGCCTGTTTCGATATGTGGAAAAAGAAAGATCTTGCGGATAGCCGATACATCTGGCTACCCATTAAAATCGACCGTGATACGGGAGACATGAAAATTCCTTGGATGCCCAAATGGACACTCAAGGAACTCAAAAACAAATAAATCATCTTTCTTTTTTCCAACAATCATTCAAAAACCAATAACCATCATGGAAATAGGCAGCAAAGCACCCGAGATATTAGGCAAAGACTCAAACGGTAACGAGATTCGTTTGAGCGATTTTTCAGGCAAAAAACTCGTTCTTTATTTCTATCCAAAAGACTCCACGCCAGGATGCACCTCAGAAGCCTGCAATTTGCGCGATAACTACAGCGAATTGCGACGCCAGGGCTACGAAGTAGTGGGAGTAAGTGTCGATAGCGAGAAGTCTCACCAACGCTTTATTGAAAAGAATAATCTTCCTTTCCCACTCATCTCTGACACAGACAAACAACTTGTTGAACAATTTGGTGTTTGGGGTGAAAAGAAGATGGCTGGACGCACCTATATGGGCACGTTCCGCACCACATTCATCATCAATGAGCAGGGCATCGTAGAACGCATTATCGGGCCTAAAGAAATAAAGGTAAAGGACCACACAGCACAAATTCTAAGCTAAAAACGGGCTAAAAACGAGTAAAAAACGGACAAAAAACGAGCTAAAATCACTGAAATCAACACTAAAATCTATTAGAAAACAGTAGAAATTGCTGCATAAAGCCGCTTATCCAGTTGCTTTTTGAGAATGATTCGTTGTTTTAGAGATGAACAACCTTAAGAAATGCTTTTCTTAGGGTCTTTTCTCCTCTAAATATAGTGTTTTATGCTCGTAAATCCCCTATTTCGCTGTCGTAAAACCCCTATATCGCTGTCGTAAAACCCCTGCGTTGTGGGAGTACGAGTGGTGCATCGAAAGAGTACGTGCGGTGCGTTGTAGAAGGGTATTCCCAGCTCCCTAAAAAACGCTCTCAGAGCACTTAAAAAGGCGTTCTCACGTTGTATGAAGGCACTTATTTTTGCACAAAAAAATCTCTATTCTAGATTGAAAAAGGCCTTTTACACAAGAAAAAAAGGAAAAAAACTTCAAAAGAGAGGAAAACCCACTAAAAAAACGCATTTTTGTGCTAAAATCTCTATAAATAAAAAATATTCCGACAAAACAAACTTGTCGGAATATTCACTAAATAACAATAAATTAGTTAAAATAAGCAATAATTTAACAATGTGAAATAATGTAAACAAAAATGGAGCTTCACAACTCTCATTTACCATTCTTTCAGGTATATTTTAGTCAGATTATCTTATTCAACTCTCCTTGTTGGACCAAAAATCTCATAAGTGCCATCATCAAAGAAGATATGCACCTCTTTAATCTTGCGTGATGGACGTTGCAACTGGCTCACCGTGGCTCTCACAATTTCCGTAACGTCAATATTACCATTGGAATTCACGACTTGGTGACTTGCAGAACGTGCTGTATTAGAGGATTTTACGCCATATCCATCACTTCCATATCGCTGTTCAGGACGGCCTGGAACAGCTTGTCGTGTTGTGCCTTGTCGTGTCGTTTCTGAAGGTGTATTAGAGCCAGCGAAATCGAAGGAAGGAGCAAAATCTTCGTTCGTAAACAGACCGTTTTCCTGGCTCAAATTGCCTCCTGTGGGGGAAATAGCGGCATCATCCGAACTATTTGCACCAGTATTCTGACCATTTTCAGGGGTGGAAGCATTCCGGAACATGTCACCTCTTCCTAAAAGTACCCACTCTGGATTCAACTCAGGAAAACTCTCAACGATATTTCTCAGGATTGTGAGGGTAGGATTGCTTCGCCCACTGGTGATATGTGAGAGCGACGCAGGAGAGATTCCAGTCTTTTGACTAAACTGGATATTGTTCATTCCCATCACTCGGATGATTTCAACCACTCTTTCAGTATCAGACATAACGAAATTTGCTTAACGAAGTCGATTTTTACTCTTTTTCCAAAGTTTTTACAAAGGTAATGCAATTTTAGAAACTTACAAAATTTTGTAAAGGAAATTTTCAATTTATATTTTTAATTATATAATTTCAAAGTATAAATCCTGAAATTGCAATCTGTTAAAAGTAAAATAGGATTATAAAACAGTAAATACACCAGCTAAGAAGCACTTCAATTAAAAAATATCAATTTAAAAATAAATAATTGGTTTATTTATAGTTATTTACATGGATATTCACTAAAAAGAGGGGAATGACCACAATACGATGGAAATCTTTCGTTATATTATTACTATTACATTATTAAACCAATATAACTAATTGATTTTTAGTTATTTAAATACATATAACC
>JAFPKH010000027.1:0-5875 GCA_017424825.1 Treponema sp.
GATGAGGAATTCCCTCAGCAGACCCAGATTTTCAAGGACAGGCTCGCAAAGGGAGAAACCCTTGATGACATCCTGCCGGAAGCTTTCGCACTTGCAAGGGAAGCAGCATACCGTGTTTTGGGTGAACGCGCATACCCGGTGCAGCTCATGGGTTCACTCGTGCTCCATTCAGGACGCATAACCGAAATGAAAACCGGTGAAGGAAAGACCCTCATGTGCGTTGCGGCCGCATACCTCAACTCGCTTTCAGGAAAAGGCGTGCACATCGTAACGGTCAACGACTACCTTGCAGAACGCGACTCGGAATGGATGGGACGCGTATACAAATTCCTCGGTCAGACGGTCGGATGCATACTCAGCAGCATGGACAACGAAGCAAGGCGCGCAGCATACAACTGCGACATCACCTACGGAACGAACAACGAGCTGGGATTCGACTACCTCCGCGACAACATGCAGATCGACATAAACCGCAAGGTCCAGAGGGGCTTCAACTTCTGTATCGTCGATGAAATTGACTCGATCCTCATAGACGAAGCAAGGACTCCTCTCATCATCTCAGGACAGGGTGAGGACGACACGTTCAAGTACCATGAGGTCGACAAATACGTGGATCAGTTCTCCGAAATGGAAAAGGATCCTAAAACAGGAGACTATCCTGATGAAGTGGAGCTTACGCCTGAAGCACGTGAAGCACTGCCGGGAGAATACAAGGTCGATGAAAAGAGCAAGAGGATTTCGTTCACCAACAAGGGTATGAACAAAATCAACGACATACTCCACAAGCACAACCTTATTTCAGCAGATTCAACCGTTTTTGACGAGCAGAACTTCGAATACGTGCATTACTTCACCCAGGCAATCCGCGCGCATGTGCTCTACCACCCGGACGTGGACTATGTCGTAAAGGACGGCCAGGTTCAGATCGTCGATGAATTCACAGGACGCATACTTGAAGGAAGGCGCTACGGAGACGGTCTTCACCAGGCAATCGAAGCAAAGGAACACCTGAAGATCGCACAGAGGAACAGGACTCTCGCAACGATCACGTTCCAGAATTTCTTCAGGATGTACACGAAGCTTTCAGGAATGACCGGTACTGCCGCAACGGAAGCAGTCGAATTCAGCAAAATATACAAGCTTGACGTGGTTGCAATCCCGACAAACAAGCCTGTGGCAAGGAAAGACGAAAACGATGAGGTTTATCTTATCGAAAGCGACAAATGGAACGCAATCGTAAAGGAAATAGAAGAGACGCACAAAAAAGGACAGCCTGTGCTCGTCGGTACCGTTTCGGTAGAAAAGTCAGAATATCTTTCATCACTCCTTACCCGCCGCGGAATAAGGCATGAAGTGCTCAACGCAAAGAACCATGCGCGTGAAGCAACGATCATTGCGGAAGCAGGCGCAAAAGGTGCGGTGACAGTTGCAACCAACATGGCAGGACGCGGTACGGACATCAAGCTCGGAGGAAGCCCGGAAATGAGGGCAAGGAAAAGAGCCGGATCACAGGCCACGCAGGAACAGCTGGATGCAGCCCTTGAAATAGAAAAGGAGCAGTGGAAAAAGGACTATGAGGAAGTCAAGAGCCTCGGCGGACTTTACGTAATCGGTTCGGAACGCCATGAAAGCCGGCGCATCGACAACCAGCTCAGAGGACGCTCAGGACGTCAGGGAGATCCGGGACGCAGCAAATTCTACATCTCAATGGACGATGACCTCATGAGGCTTTTCGGCGGTGAACGCATGAAAAAAATCATGTCGGCCATAGGAATGAAACCGGGTGAAGGCCCTATAGAGCACGGAATGCTCAACAAGGCAATCAAAAAGGCACAGAAGAAGGTTGAGGCAAGGAACTTCGAAATCAGAAAGAACCTCCTTGACTATGACGACGTTCTGAACCAGCAGAGGAATTTCATCTATCAGCAGAGGGACGGAATCCTTGAGGACGAAGATCTCAGCACACGCGTAATCAACAACGCAAAGGAAACTGTCGCAGAAATCTTCAATGAATACAAGCATACTAAGAAGAACGGAAACTCACAGAGCGCACTGATCGACCGCATCAGGGAAACTTTCGGGCAGACGGTTCCGATCGACCAGCTCAACGAAGAAAGCGTGGACGCAATACTCCAGAACGACATAACGCAAAAGGAGCTTCTCGTCGGAAAGCCGAATTTCAACATGTTCATCCGCTACCAGTACATACAGATGATAGACAAGAAGTGGCTCGACCAGCTTGAGTACCTTGACGGTCTCCGCGAAGCCGTTCACCTGCGCTCATACGGAAGCAAGAACCCGCTCACGGAATACAAGAACGACGGTTTCGACCAGTTCGACGTGATGCTCGATTCAATAAGGAAATCTGTTGAAAGCAGGATTTTCAAGGTGAAGATCCAGCTCCAGCCGGGTGCAGAAACACGCAGGCCTCCGCAGCAGATGATGCAGATGAACGCAAAGCATGAGGATGCAGGATCAGCAATTTCACCTTCACAGCAGGCTCAGCAGGCATTCAACGCAAGGCAGGCACAGCAGGGTGCGGCAAATACGGGAATGAAATCAGGAAGGCAGGGACAGTCGGTCACAGTGATGCGCACGGTTCCAAAAGTCGGAAGGAACGATCCTTGCCCATGCGGAAGCGGAAAGAAATACAAGCTCTGCCACGGAAGGAACGGCTGATAAAAAACTGACCGGACGAACAAACTGTAATTCAAATAAAAACCCCGGAGGTGCAAGCAAGCATTTCCGGGGCTTTCCATATTTTAAGCAGCTTTTTTAAGCTTCTTCATAACGATAACGCATTATCTTGAAGTTTTCTTTCCGGGATTGCCGAACCTGTTGAGCGGCCAAATCCTCAGGCTTGCTTTTCCGAGTATGCGGTTTTTGTTCACGTACTGCGGCGCAAGGTTGGTATAATAAGTCACTGAATATTCATCGCCTTTGTAGAGCGGAACGCATGTGGACTCGTAGCTGTGCCTCATGTCCGCGGAATTGTAGCGGTTGTCTCCCATCATGAAATAGCAGTCCTCCGGGATGTACGACGGATTTCCCGAATCATCGTTTGCAGGGAAAAGACCCATGTTTCTCTGATCCATGAACGTTATGTAGGTTATGAGCCTCTGGAGAACCTGAATCTGTCCGTTGCGGTATGAATCGGTGCTCCAAGCGATGTCGTCGGCGTTGTCTGAAAGAAGCTCCCCGCTCCTTACTATTATGCGGCCAAGGGTGAGCTTGAACATCAGGTTGAGCCTGAAAAGAGAGTCGGTGTAAAGGTCTCCGCCAACAAGATGCTTTCCAGTGACCGTTCCGTTTTCGGTATAGCCCCTGAGATCCCCAAGCCCCTCGTACCAGTCGTTCATGTAGTGCCTGAACCATGAGGATCCTCCGTCAGCAGTGAGAAGCTTCAGGATGCTCTTTGAAGTGGTGGTCATGAGCGTGTATGCAAGAAGGTCATCCTGCTTTATAAGATCCTTTCCGTCCGCATCAGGAGAGCCTACCGCAAGCTTGTCGAACCTGTCAGAAAGGGACATGCATTCAAGCTTTACGGATTCAAGGTCAAGGTCACGCCTCTCATGCTCGGTCAGGAGAGTATCGTCATAGACATCCTGGGAAACAGGGAAATCGCGCACCTTTTTCTTCACTGAATCAGGAAGCGCATTCAGGTTCCATACGGCCCATCCGTTGTCATCGTCAATCTGCTTGAAATCAGAATTCTTTGTCCTTGAATAGAGGTTTCCGTCCATGAGCAAAAGCTGTTCTCCGGGAAGACCGACCACACGCTTTACAAGAGGATCAGCCTTCATGACGCCGTTTTCATCGACGTTGGACTTCACCAGCGTGAGGGTGAGCATGTACACGAACTGCGAAAGGAATGTCTTCACTTCGTTTTTCCTGTCGTTCGAATAGTGGGGATTTCTGAAAACCACTATGTCACCGCGCTTATACTTGTTTATGTAAGGGATGCCTACGTCGCTCAGGGGGAATTTAGGCCCTGCAAAAGTTTTTCCGACCGCAACCCTGTCACCGATCAAAAAAGTGGAAACCATGGATTCTGACGGAATCTCATAGAGCTGGAACACGAAAATATTGAGGAGAACGATCATGAACGCTGCCTGAACCAGTGCATCGACCCACTCGGCGACCTCAATGCCCACCCGGCGGAGACCATGATAGACTTTCTTCGGGTTTGCATCGAAATATTCCTTCCATTCCGGGCTGATTTTCGCAACCCTCTTTTCCGAAAGCACGAACTGTATCATAAACGAAAGGACGGTTATCAAGACCCATATCAATGCGGCGGCAAGATCAAGCGCATACGGGCAAGCGTTTTCACCTGCACGCTGAATCACGAACGCGGAAATGAACACGAAAGGCTCATACTGGAAAAAGCGCCTTACCATGCCCACATGCTTGACCTCGTTCTTTTTGAAAAGCATTATGACGGAAACATAGAAAAGTGCCGCCGTAAAGACCAGGGCAAGCGGAAAAGCAAGGAACGAAACGTCCTTATGAAAAGAAATGCACAGGAATGAAAAAACCGCGGCAAGCGCAAGATTGAGATAAATATAGATTTTCAGCTTTTTCATAAATCCCCCAAAGGAAAATAAATTGAGGGACGAAAAATCCCACAGGATAAAATATAGCAAAAAAATAAATAATAGAATATACTTTTTGAACATTTTTAGCTTAGGAAGGTAAAATGATGCAGATACTGAACACGGCGGCGGCAAAAGAAATGGTCGACAACGACATGTCGCTCTACAGGATCCTGCTGGAATCATACATAAATGACAAGGTGCTGGACGAAAAGAAGCTATCAGAGCTTGAAAAGGCAGAAGACACTACGGAAGCCGCAAAATACGTGCACTACTTCAAGGGAGCGGCAAGGCAGCTTGGGGCGGAAGTTCTTGCAGAAGCAGGCCAGAATCTTGAGGATGTCCTCAGGGGACGCGCACAAGGCAGCATAGAGCAGCTGAACAAGGCGTTCATAGAATCCTACAGGACCGCAGTGGACGCAATGAAAAAGGAATTCGAATCAATAGAATAAGAAAACTGATGAAGCCATTGTCACGAACGGCAGATTCCGGAAAAAAAAGCCTGTGCATTGGACGCAATTGATTCCGCAAAGCTTTTTTCATCCATGCCGCGCAGGAACGAAGCCTTACGGTAAACGTCCTCAATCTCCGAAACCTCCGTCAAAGGCATGCCATAGGAAGCCTGAAAAGGAGCGTCCGTTTCAAGAAAGATTCTTTCAAGCGGAAGACTTTCGACGCACTCCCTGCACCTTATCCCGCCCTTCAGAAGATTTTTTCCGAACGAAAAATATGCATTTATCCCTTTGGAAAGGAGGGTTTCAGCTTCCCTAAGACCAAATGGAAACGCATGGAACATGACCGAAGGAAGATCAGAAAGCTTACGCGCATACCTGTACATCATGTCAAGTGCCTTCCTGTTGTGGATTATGACCGGAACCCCGTACTGGAGAGCCATGTCAAGGCATTCCGACCAGATTTTTTCCTGAGCCGCAGCCCCTTCCCTGCCGTTCCAAAAATCGAACCCTATCTCACCCATCGCAGAAATCCGCTTCCGGGCAAGGAGCTTTTCAACAAAAGGAAGTTTTTTTTCATCAGGATTCTCAGGATGTATGCCGAACGAAAGGAAAATACTTCCGCATGAAACCGACGCAGTAGCTTCCATTTCAATGAATTCATCCTCATCCAGCGCACATGTGCATCCGCTTATTTTTCGTGCAGAATCAGGTTCTGCCTCAGAACCTGGTTCAAGGGAGACAATGCCCTTTTTGCGCATGTATTGCACCAAATGAAAGTGGGAATCAAAAAAATCCAAGGCATCTTCCTCCTCACGGCCAAGCATA
>JAFPKH010000256.1:0-6956 GCA_017424825.1 Treponema sp.
CAAGCTCCCGAACGGAATCAACACGCAGCTGACAAAAGAATTCAACGAGGAGGGAACGAATCTTTCCGGCGGCGAAAGCCAAAAAATTGCAATCTCCAGAATATTTGCGAACGACGGAGAGCGGACGATTTCAATACTCGACGAACCTTCCTCGGCGCTTGATCCTGTTTCGGAATACAAGCTGAACAAAAATCTGATAGAGAACGCGAAAAACGACACAATCATTTTTATTTCGCACAGACTTTCAACGACAAGAATGGCGGACAGAATCTATCTTTTTGAGCACGGAACGATAAAGGAACACGGCACCCACGACGAGCTTATGCAGCTGAACGGAAGATACCGCGAGATGTTCGACAGGCAGGCACAAAATTATATTGTGTAGAAGTGCGCTTTTGTTTTTTTAGCCACCATACCGCACAACAAGTTCCGCACGGTCGTTTACTCCGGTCTTTTCGTAGATAAGGGAAATGTAATTTTCAACGGCGCGTTTTTTTATGTTAAGAATGTTTGCAATTTCATCGTTGGAGTGCCGCTGCAAAATCAGTTCCATAACTTCTCTTTCACGGCGGGTCAGTGCATCTGTCAGCTTGCTGTATTTTATAAGATTCGGCTGCAGTTCTTCCTGAATGAAATCCTCTCCGGAAAAACTTTTTTCCATGCACTTAAGTAAATCGTCGCAGCTTGCATTTTTGGAGACATATCCGCTCGCCCCATTTTTGATTGCGTTCTGAACCATGCCCCCTGCAAAAAACATTGAGTACACGATTATTTTCACGTCGGGATAGAGGTCGTGAATTTTTTTCATAAAGTCAAAGCCGGTATTTTCGCCAAAAAAGTTCAGGTCACAAATCAGGATAAAGGGGAGGGAATCTTTTTTTGCCATGCGTTCAAAATCAGAATAGGCAGCCTCATGATTTGCGGCATCACCGACGCAGCTCCAGTCCGAATGTGATACGAACCAGCCCTTTGTTCCTTCGCGAAGCATCTCGTGGTCATCAACAATATAAAAAGTCTTTTTCATTTTTTCCGCCATCCAACCATTTTTTATATGTCATACGATAATCGTAACCTGGGTTCCGCAATCCGGCTCAGAACGATATACAACAGTGCCACCCAAAAGCTGGGCGCGTTCAACTATATTTCTTATTCCAAAATGAAAGTTCTTTATGTTCGTGAAAATTCCGTTGTTAATCTGGTCCACCATCTCCCCGCTCATTCCCCGTCCATCGTCAGAGATTATGATTTTTAATCCGACAGAAAGCTTCTGTTTTGAGCTGCCATTCAAATTCTCTGGAGAAATTTTTTTGAAAAGCACAGTCACTTCCTTTGCGCCCGCATGTTTCTGGATGTTCTGGAAAGCCTCCTGCACAATTCGATAAATGTTCATCAGCTGAGAATTGTTGCAGACGGAAAAATCGATTAAATCCTCCGAGACTATGCGCAGTTCAAAATCATCTCCCGCTCCGTCAAAAGTTTTCTTACCCAAAAGTTCTAGCGAGCCAATCAGGTTTTCGCCGGAGATTGCCGGTGGGGTAAGATTGTAGCAGAGCTTACGGATGTCATCGATGTTCTGGTTCTGGGTCCTTATGATTTTTGCGGCAGCCTCTTTGTCCGAAAGATTTTCAGCAAGCAGGGAAACATAGCGCATACTCTGGGCAACCGTGTCATGGAGTTCAAGGGAAATGCGGCGGCGTTCCGCTTCCTGGACTTCAATAGAGTGGCGCAGAAACTGTTCCGAATTGTAGATGATTTTGTCACGCTTTTTGACTTCCTGCATGTTCAGAAAAATGAGAATCACGCTGGCCAAAACGATGACAACAATAAGCCATATAAAATAGTCGAAAAGTTTTTGGTGGGATCCCTCCAGAGCATAATTCTGGTTGTAGAGATACGTCAGCATACTTAGGTTTATTTTCCGTCCGGACTCGTAAATCAAAATCGAATCCTGCTCGCCACCTTCAATCAGAGAAAGAATTTTTCTGGACTCATCAAGACAGGTTTTTATCAGCCCATCCGACTGCGCACGAAGTTCAGGATATGCCTCGAATGAATCCGGCTCGAATTTTTCAAGTTCCTTAATAAAGTTTATACATGAAGCGGCATCTTTTCTGTCGTTAAAATTCTTCCACGCAAGATAGAGGACCTTTGAGTCATAGAATTCCTCTTCGATTTTTTTTGTGCAGCACACGAGTGTGAAAAGCAAAACGAGAATCATAAGGATGAGGGGAAATTTTTTCATATTCATTTTTTATCGTCACTAGGGTTACTGTTGTACCCCCCCCATCTATACAAAAGTTTAGTATACAGAATCGAAAGGCCAAACCCTGCGAATGTGGTGATAATCCTGTCCAGAACCGTAATTGGGATGCGGCCCAGAATGCTTGAGGCAAGAACACCAAGCTGTTCCCCGGTAAATGCGAAGATGATTTTTTCCACATCAAGGCTCCGTGCGCTCATATTGTAGGCGAAGAAATTAATCAGTCCCGAGATGACGCAGCTGCAAAGGGCCGCACAGACGCTTGCCGTAAGGATGTAGATGAATGTGAAGTTGACGCTCTTCTTGAGATTTTTCTTCTTGCGCACAAAGAGCCAGGTAATAAAAATAATTGCGAATGCGGAAAGCGAATAGAGGTAGACAAAATCCATGGAGCCGTAAGTGATTTTCATCCTTATGCAGACAATCGTGACGTTCACGACATAGACGAACATTGACGCGATGGGGCCATAAACAAAAAGGACTGCCATTGCAAAAATCATGTCAAAGAAAAAAGGCGCGTGCAGCACTTCCTGAAAAAGAGTCTCCGTAAAAAAATCAAGAACGCCCGCGACAATCACCACGAGAGAGATTAAAAAAAACTTCTTTGTCTTTTCGTTCATAGTTTCACTTCCTTACAATCGTTATAGTATAAGGTGAAGAAAAAAAGAATTCCAGTGAGTTAACTCACTGATTTTTAGTGAGTTTTTCTCACTGAAATTTTCCAGCATTTCAAATACATTCCGTCTATATAAAATCCCCGACTCTTGCGGCAAGATACAGGGGCAGATTCACCAAGGTGAAAGGTTTTCTCTGTGTTGGTGTTACGGCCTGCTCCACCGAATACTCTCCGTCATAAAGCCGCACGGCAAGATTCACGCCGGAGTTTTCAATATAGGAATGAAGCGAGCGCAGGGTTCCGGTCTTTCCACTTTTTACTTCTAGCGGCAGCACATCGGTATTTTTTACGACAAGGAAATCAACTTCCGCATTCGACTGTTTTTTCTCCCTCACCCAGAACAATGGCTTTTCAAGTTTACGGCTCGTTCTGGAAAGCAGCTCCTGACCGACAATCTGCTCGGCAAGTTTTCCGCTGTAAACGTCGCTCAAAGAATCGTCCTTGAAATAAAATCCCATGATTCCAAGTGCATGATTCAAAAGTCCCGAGTCCAAAAACTGAAGGTGAGGCTTCAATTTCAAATCTGGCATAAAGGGCAACGAGAATTCCGTTACAGGATAACGCAGGT
Organism: Treponema sp.; assembly: GCA_017424825.1. Taxonomy (GTDB): domain Bacteria; phylum Spirochaetota; class Spirochaetia; order Treponematales; family Treponemataceae; genus Treponema_D. The sequence goes on from JAFPKH010000256.1 coordinate 3,505, forward strand.
ACAAAATCATCGCACGCTCCAATGTACGAAGGACATTCCCCACCTCCTTGGACTTGTAGCCGGAATTTCCGAATTTCTCAAAAGTAATGCGCTTGCCTGTCTCTGCCGGAGAAGTTTCTATCACATGGCGGATGATGTTCGTCTCGCCCGTGTTCTTAGCATATTTTGTTACGTCATCCTTGAAAGCCGAAAAAAGATTTTCATAGACCGCAGCCACTTCCAAAAAATCCCCGGTCTCCTTGTAGCGGGCAAGTGCTTCCGGCATTCCACCGACAAAAGTGTAAAGACGGAAAAGACTGGAAAGCTTTTTATGTGCAAACGCTGGCGGAGGAGTCTGGCGGTAATATTCAAGTGCCTGGGTCTCTTCCATGGCATCAAGGAATTCCTCAAAGCAGAGCGGAAACATGTAGCGGTACTCAACGCGACCGACGGGAAAACTTATCTTGTGCATGTCCATCATAATTTCCAAAAGCGAACCCGCACTGATTACAAAAAGCTCCGGCATCTCCTCAAAAAAATAACGCATCTGGGACACCGCATTCGCAGAATTCTGAATCTCGTCGATGAAAAGAAGAGTCTCTCCTTTAGGCGAAATGTTTTTCTCGAAGCAGACCATCTGAAAAAGTTCCTTTACGCCCAAATCATTTTCAAAAAGCTGTCTGTCACCCGCCACATCCATGTTCAAGTAGATGAAAGTCTCAAACTCAGCGGCAAACCTTTTTACGGCAGTCGTTTTTCCCACCTGACGCGCACCACGCAGGACAAGCGGTTTTCTGTTCGCAGAGTATTTCCATTTTTTTAGTTCTGCGTTGATTTTACGGTCAAATCCTAAAGTAAGGGCATTTTTTTTCATTTTCACCTCAAAGTCAGGGCAATTTTAAAGCGTTTCACACCCAAAGTCAAGGCAATAAAAAAAACGGAGGTTGATTTCCCGTAAGTTTTCCCGGTGAAGTTGGAAAATCATTTGCTTTTGACGGATTCGATGATATACTTACGCTTAATACGGAGGCAAAATGAAAACAAGAAAAATAATCCTGCTTTTGATTTTAGGAATGTTTTCCGCAGGGCTTTTCGCACAGAAACTTTCAGACAGCGACTTTTACAACAGCCAGCTCTCCAAGTCATTCAGCGTTTACGACAACTACTCCGATATATTTGACGTAATGGAATCGGAACCAATAAAAAAGCTTCCGGACGGTAAAAATGCCGTACGGCTCATTTCAAAGGGTTACGACTCCTGGTACGTAATAAGCCTTACCTGGTCAAAAGGCTCCCGCACGATTGATTTTACCAAGGGAAACGGTGACGGAAAAAAAATCATCAGAAAGAAAACCCTTGACGTATCGGATGAAGACGTAAGGCAGCTTGTCGCATTAATCACGGAAAAAGATTTTTTCAGTCAGCCGACTCTCGTTCCCGTCAGCGTGAGGGGAGCGGATACATGGTTCGTGGAAGCAAATATCGACGGTAAATACAATGCCATTGAAAGATGGGATTCCAGCAACAACTGTTTATATGCCATAGGACGAAGACTTTTGCATCTGGCAGGAGAAGGACCTTCTGACGAGGAACTGGAAAAGACCAAAAAGGAAATTGAGGAACAGAGGAACAGCAGAAAGCTTCCCATAAAAAAACGTTGATTTTTTCATTGCACCATTTCCAATGCCAAATAAAACATACCCCCGGAAAACATTGTTTCCAGGGGCATTGAAAATTTTCAGACCATGTTATTTCGGATCCTTACAGCAGGAAATATCCTTTTCATAATAATTATTCTTATAGCCTGAACCGTTCAGCTTTTTGCGAAGGGCAATCGACATGGTTCCCTTTGAGTTGCATGATGCAAATGCACCGTTACCGTATGTTACAGGAACATCGCGGGAAGCTATCTCGACATCCTTGAGCGGATTGCTTGCAAATGCATGATATCCGACAGTCTTCAGGCTTGCAGGGATATTGAAAGTCGATATGTTGCATGAATCAAATGCAGACTCCCCTACCGAGGTCACGCCTTCAGGAAGTTCCACGCTCGTAAGTTTCGTGCTGCTGAAACATTTTTTAGGAATGACGGTTATTCCCTGAGGGAGATTGATTTCTGCAAGAGAAGAACTGTTGAATGCAGCTGCTTCGATTGACGTTAATGATGAAGGCAAGGTGATTTCCCTAAGAGAACTCTCTTCGAATGCAGATTCCCTTATAACCGTAACGGTGGATGGAAGCACAACAGATGCAATGTTCTTGCATTTTGAGAAAGACCCCTTTCCGATTACGGTTACCTTGTAGCCTTCGATTTCTTCCGGAATGATTACGTTTCCGCGAGAACCGATATAGCGCTCAATCACAACGCCGCTACCGTCAACGGTCGTTTCATAGATAAAGTCTGAAGCTGCATTTGCTTCCTTCGTGTTCACAATCTGGATTTCAACGGTTTCTTCCGTCTTTTCTCCATCTTTCTGTTCTGCGGCAGTCTTTTTAGCGTCCTGCTTTTTTCCCTTTCCGCCGCATGATACCAAAGCAACGCTCACAGCCACCACCGCAAGTACAGCGGCAACCCTTTTCAAACCTGTAAGTTACATAAAAACTCCTTATAAACTCCTCGTTAGAGGTCGTGCAGGAAGCAAGAAATCGCAGTTTTGCCAACGACAAAATCTGCCATGATAAAAAATACATGGAGTAATTTTTATCATGCCTCCTTTTTTTCGCCGCCGTTTTTCAAGGATTGTTTCCAATCAGCAGCGACCAAGTAAAACATACCCGTTTTATTCTGCAAAAGAAAGTGAGTTTTACCCACTGAATTTCAGTGAGTTTTCTCACTGATTTTCCGTGAGTTTTACTCACTGATTTTGAAACTTTATTTCGTTCTTTTGAAATTTCCGTATTTATTTTTCAGCACGCCGTTTACAATCGTACAGTCGATGATTTCTGAGTTGCGGTGCCATTTTCCGAACTCGCATTCATACTTTTCCTCAAGGACAAGTTTTCCGCTGTCAAAAGTTCCGTTCAGTTCATAAGAACCGATGGTGTCGGCGTTTTCCCACATGAACGTCCTGTATTCTCCATCATCAAAAAAAAGCACTGTCATGTAAACGCTACAGTACTCAGAAAAAGCATTACCTTCAAAAACGGCAATGGCATCGTCGGTATTGACATTGTGGGTGCATGACGAAAAACCGATGGACATCAAAACGGACAGCGCAAGAACTGAAAACAAAGCGATTGATTTTTTCATTGAAAATTCCCCTTATGAAATGAAAGAAACGGCAGCCATACATGAACCGCCGTCTTTTAGGTCCAATGTCGAGTTTTGAAAATTAAAGTTTATATCAAAAACGGTCTCCCATCGTGAACCTGCCCCAAATATCGCGGTGTGCAAAGCACAATCGATTTTGTGTCAGAACCACGATTCCGACCGTTTTTGCCATAATTGACAAACTCAAAACTCACCATTGGAC
>JAFPKH010000028.1:0-2738 GCA_017424825.1 Treponema sp.
ATGCTCCATGCTAGTGAAGAAGGAAACAAACTCGGCCTCACAGACGAAGAACTTGCCTTCTATGATGCGCTCACAAAACCGGAAGCTGTAAAAGATTTTTATACCGATGAAGAACTTGTGGCTCTTACTCGGGAACTTACGGAAACCCTGCGCAAAAACAAAACAATCGACTGGCAAAAGAAAGAATCAGCCCGAGCAAAGATGCGAATGATAGTTAAGAAGCTTCTGAAGAAATACAAATATCCGCCAGAGGGACAGGAAGATGCATTGAAGACTGTAATCAGCCAGTGTGAGCTTTGGACTGATAATGTTGCAGAGTTTGAAGATACTCCAGCGAATACTGTATCTTATACTATGAATGAAGATTACGGATTATTAAATGTTGCAGAGCCCACAACAAAATTTGGCAAATAGAAATCCATAAATTTTGGGTTTTCTTAACTTAAAATTTTCATTCTTCTAAATACTTTTATAGTCTAATATTATTTTTACCGTAAGCGGCATAAAGCCTCGTTCTACCTATTATTCGCGTAGCCCCTAATGTTCTATTCATGGAGCTATCCCAAACTGTTTCAATTCACGCCCCTGTGAAGGAGCGACCTTGTTCCAGTCGCGGATGTCACGCCAGTCGCTGTTTCAATTCACCCTTCGGTGAGGGAAGCGATGCAAGACCATCAAGAGACCTTCCAGCCGCATGGCAAATCAGCTTCATCTTTATTCCTCCTGTATTATCACATCTACATTATATGGTTTAAGCCTGTCTTTCAACAATTTCACTTCAAGTGATAAAATATTTGATAATCCAGAAAACAATGTTATAATAGAATATAATAAATATTAGGTCAAAAGTCGAGTTTTTTACAAAAAATGTGTCATTATCGGGCTCGACCCGATAATCTTTTTTTTAGATTGCCGGGTCATGCCCGGCAATGACAGGGTTTTATAAAACTCGAAATTGAACCTATTACAAACTTTATAACGGTAATAAGAAAAAGTTGTTCAGAAACTTTGTGAAATTTTTGGCTTAAAATATTTGGAAGGAGATATGTAATATGTTGGAAAGATTTTATTATGATGACCTTGCTCCATTAGATGCGCTTGAGAGTGACGAAAGAGATATAGCGTTGCAATTAAATGTTAAAGGTTATATCGAAGGTTTAACAAATGAAGAGTTTATTGAGTTAAAAACTTTTTTTGAAAAAGGTGTCAGTATACTTGAAGGCAAATAGATTTTGTTTAACAGATGAAAAAGCAATTTCCATACTCCAATATTCACCTAAATCTTCATTGCGGATGACCATTGTAATGTAAAACTTAAAGCATAATTCATTGTCTTTTATCGAATTAGAAAAGATACGCGATTTATCGGCTATATGATGAGAACATCTGGAGGATTCAAGTTTTTCTTTTGCACAACCAGCCTAAGGTTCCCCTCTTTTTTTTATCACGAGCAGCATTATATCAAAGCCCGCTTAAAAACAATCATCACAACTCCTATTGAAAATTTTTGCGTATTTATGCACAAATTTTCAATAACTTTCCAAACAATTAACATCAAAAATATTCCGGGCAAAAAAAATCCGCCGGCAAGTTTTTTTTCACCGACGGATTTATTACATATTTAACAGCTAAAAACAGATCCCTACCTGACCAATTTTCTGTACACTGTCTTGTGCGGGCGGTCTGCGTCGTCGCCGTACATTTTCTTTTTCCACTCCGCGTACTCGCTCCAGTTGCCCTCGAACCATTTCACTTCGGAGTTGTTTTCAAAGGCGAGTATGTGGGTGCAGATTCGGTCAAGGAAATAGCGGTCGTGGCTGATTACCATGACAACTCCCGCGAACTCGTTGATTGCTTCTTCCAGGGTTCTCGTGGTTGAAATGTCCAGATCGTTTGTCGGCTCGTCAAGGAGAAGTACGTTTCCAGCTTCCTTGAACATCATGCCCATGTTGAGCCTGTTTTTTTCACCGCCGGAAAGCACGGAGATTTTTTTGTTCTGCTCAGGTCCGTTGAAGTTGAACCATGAACAATACGCACGGCTGTTGACCTCGCGGACGGCTCCATTAACCGGGCGACCCTTTTCATCAACCGCACCAAGGCGAACCAAGTCAGCACCGCCGGAAAGCATTTCCCAGACAGTCTTGTTCGGATCGAGCTTGCTTCTCATCTGGTCAACGTACACGAGCTTAACGGTGTCTCCAATCTTCAGATTTCCTGAATCCGGTTTTTCCTCACCTTCGCTTCCATCGGGCATCAAAACTTTTTGACCGGCGGCAGTTGCAATCATCTTGAACAATGTAGTCTTACCGGCTCCGTTTGGTCCGACAATACCGACGACCGCACCGGCTGGAATATGGAAATCAAGATTTTCAAAAAGAACCCTGTCGTCAAAACTCTTTGTCAGCTTTTCCGCATCAACTACAAGGCTACCAAGTCGCGGACCTGCGGGAATGGAAATCTGCGAATCCTTGAGCTGTATGCGCTTTGATTCCTCAGCAAGAAGAGCCTCGTATTTTGTGATATGTTCCTTGTGCTTTGCCTGACGACCTTTTGCGCCTGCGTGAATCCATTCAAGCTCCTCCTGCATCTGCTTTCTGCGGACGGAAGCCTGTTTTTCTTCCTGTGCAAGCCTCTTCTCTTTTGCCTCAAGCCACTCGGTATAATTTCCCTTGAACGGATAACCTTCGCCGCGGTCCATTTCCAGAATCCATCCGGCAACGTTGTCCAAAAAATAACGG
>JAFPKH010000001.1:0-2648 GCA_017424825.1 Treponema sp.
ACCTGCTAATGACGGAGATTCTATGGAAAACATTTTGTTGAATATCTGGATAGAAATGAAAAACGGAATGCGGGTCAGGCTGATATCCAAAGGCATTTCGCGGTTCCCTAAGTCTAGTGAAAAATATATTTTAATCATGGAAATAAACGAAAACGGAGTTTCCAGAAACATAAACCTAATTGTAAAAGGCCGGAAAGTTTTTGATGCTTCCGGGAAATGCTTAGACTTCGGCGACTCATATCCGACAACAACAGAGCACGGAAAAATGATGATTACAAAGCAGTTTATAAATGCGTGGATATAATAGAAGAAACTCAATCTGCATTTAACCGGACAAAAGTTTGCAAGAAATGTCGGGAAATTTCCTTTTTTGGGCGGTAAAGTGGTATCATAAGAGGACGGAGGTTTTGGCATGGAATGGTTGAGCTGTATTCGGAAAACGATTGACATTCTTGAGGAGCAGCTTCTGGAGTGCGCGGGACTGGACGATGATTTTGATATCGGGAAGGTTGCGCGGGAAGTTGGAGTTTCAGCTTTTTATCTTCAGAAGGGCTTTGCGATTATGACCGGATTTTCGATTGCGGAATACGTTCGGAACAGACGGCTTTATCTTGCGGCACTTGATATTCTCTCGGGACGCAAGGTGATTGACGTGGCCCTTGATTTCGGCTACGACACGCCCGACAGTTTCACAAAGGCTTTTTCTAGATTTCATGGCGTTACTCCGATGCAGCTGAAAAACGAACCTCACAGGCTCAATACTTTTCTTCCTCTTAAAATCAATATCACAATCCAAGGGGGTAACAAAATGGATTACATTATTGAAGAGTCGGCAGAATTTACTGTCATTGGTTTTGAGCGGGAATTTGCCTTTGATCAGGGCTACGAAAAAGTGCCGAAGTTCTGGAATGAAATTAACGAAAAGCATCTGGCAAAAGCATGGCAGAACAGCAGACCGGAAAATGCGGTTGAAGAAGCTGTCATCAAAAACCACATCGGGATGTTCGGTGTCTGTATTGACAGCAACGATTCAAAAACCTTCCGCTATATGATTGCCGGTAAGTACGAGGGTGGAGAGGTTCCAGAAGGTCTTTCGCTTTACAAGGTTCCAAAGACAACCTGGGCTAAGTTTTTGAGCAAGGGTCCTCTCCCCGGTGCGCTGCAGTCTCTGAACACAAAGATTTTTAACGAGTGGCTTCCGGGAAATGCCGACTGGGAAATTGCCCAGACCATGAACATCGAATACTACATGGACGGCGACTCTTCTTCCGCAGATTATGAGTCAGCCATCTGGATTCCTGTGAAGAGAAAGTAGGGTTATTTCCCGCAGTTCTTCTTGTGAGCTTTAATCTTTTTTATTGCCCAATCATAGTGGCTTGAAGTGTCGCTTACGCAATAATCGCCGAGGGCCGCATTGCCTGTCCATGGAAAATACTTTTTCGTAAACAGCTCTTCGTTGGTGTAGCTTTCGATTAATTTCATGGCGGCTGTGTGGCTTTGGGCGAACATCTTTTTTGCAGTTTCGAGACTTGTTTCCTGATGACGATTCCAGAACATCTGGTTCATTGCACCGTAAGTTTTCCACGAATATTCGCTAGGCAAAAATGCAATTGCGGATTTTTTATCGGTAACACCCTCATTGTTTTTTGGAAAGTTCAACAAAAGCTGATGCCATTCATACAGGTGAATCAGAACGTCACGCACATTTTTATCGCGGCTCCAGTGGGCTTCTTTTTTGCTCGGCTGGTCTGAAAAATCAAACGGGGTATTCAATTCTTTTTCAGAAAGCCCCGCAATCAGTTTCGTTAGCAATTCATAGTTTTCCTGAGCTGCTTTGAGCAAATCTTCTTTGTTATGCGGTCTTGGCATTGCGTCCTCCTTTTTATGCCTTGATTATATCACACAACGCATTGCATAAAAAGAAACAGACTGTTGCTTTTTTAGATAGAATTAATCATCGGGCCATAATGCACTTTTAATTTACAAATGACCATTTCCAGCATATAATTGATAATATATTGGCAGGAAGTGTGCAGTATTTGAAATAGGGAAAGACAATGGCATCGAGCAAAGAATATCTTGCGATGTACGATGAACTTCCGGAACCGAAAAAATAAGAGAGTATGAAAATGTTTGAAGAATATCTTCGCGAAACACCAAGCATAAATTTTTCCCATCCGCTGATTGAAGCAAAAATCAAGGAGCTTTGTGAAAAATCATATTCGCAAATTGACTATATAAAAAATGCTTACGAATTTGTTCGTGATGAAATTCCACATTCCTGGGACATAAAGGCAAAAGTCGTTTCAAAAAATGCGGCTGAAGTCTTGAAAAATAAAACCGGAATCTGCTGGACAAAATCCTGTCTGCTTGCGGCCCTGCTTCGTGGAAATGGAATCCCCGCCGGAATCTCTTATCAAAAATTAACGCGCGGAGATGATGACGGTGACGGTTATATCATCCATGCCCTGAACACCGTGTACGTTCCAGAATTGCAAAAATGGATTCGCCTGGATGCACGCGGAAACAAGTCAACTGTTCATGCAGAGTTCAGTCTTGAAGAAGAAAAACTTGCATTTCCAATCCGTCCTCAATATGCAGAAATCGATTACCGCGACAACAACTCGGATCTGGATGAACGTCTTGTA
>JAFPKH010000257.1:0-3083 GCA_017424825.1 Treponema sp.
GCATAATGAATTGCGCCGTCAACACCGCCACCAAGAAGACTGGAATTTGCAGCATTTACGATTACGTCACAAGCCAGCTTAGTGATGTCACCTTTGATAATTTTGATTTTTCCCATATTGGAGCTGATCGGACTTGAACCGACTACCTCTACAATGCCATTGTAGCGCTCTAGCCAGGTGAGCTACAGCCCCGATAATTTTATTATATCACAATTCCGTATATTTTTTATTGCTTCCTTTCGCTTTTTCAACCGGATATTTTGCTTCGTTCATCGTCATTTTCATATTGATGATTTCGTCTTCATCAAGATCGAGTTTATCGAGCAAATTACGGCAGTAAACCATAACATCAGCAAGTTCTTCTTTTACATGCTGCAAGTCTTAATCTTTATCTGACCACTGAAAGCATTCCAAAAGTTCATTTGCTTCTATAGAGATTGATTTTGCAAGATTTGCAGGGGTATGAAACTGATCCCAGTCACGATCTGCAGTGAATGTTTTTTTGCAATAGGTTTTCCCCAAAATTTGCACCAGAATTCCAATAAATTTGCAGATGGAATTCCCGGGAATTTGCACCTGCAAATTTGTTAGATTTAACGGTCGTTCATCAGTGCATGAGTGAGCCTCCAGTCTTTTACACCGGTATTAACCAGATGTCCGTAATGAACAATACGGTCGATAATTGCAGCTGCAAGCTGCTCATCAGCAAACAGAGGCCCCCATTCGTTGAACGGAAGGTTTGTCGTAATAATCAGAGACAGCCTTTCGTAAGCATTTGAAATTACAGAAAACAACAGCTGCCCGCTTTCAAGATCCAGAGGCAGGTAGCCCCATTCATCAATGCAAATCAAGTTGCAATTCATAAGATTTTTATAAGCGCGTTCAAGAGTTCCGTTGTTCTTTGCATTCTTCAAATGCATAACCAGTGAGGTCAGCGTAAAGAACTTAACTTTGTAATCTTTGTTGCATGCTTCAATTCCGAGAGCTGTCGTTGCATGAGTTTTTCCTGAACCACAGCCTCCGAAAAATACAATCGTGTGCTTCTTCTCAATGAAATCGAGAGACAGCATGTCTTCCTTGGAAAAATTCTTTGGAAACTTAATTCCAGAAAAATCATAATCGTCAAACGATTTCATGGTTGGAAAGTTTGCTGTCTTTATGTACCTTGCGCGTCGGGAAACCCGTCTTACTTCCTGTTCATCATCAAGCAAAGTATTCATTGAAATAAGCTCTTTTTGACTTACTGACTCAAAATATCTGTTTATAACCGGCTGAGAGAAGAACATCTTACGCATTTTCTCTTCAACTACAGTTTTTAATGCGTTCTTTTCAGAAGCCTGCATAAGATTCCTCCTCTGCAAATTTCATGAAGCAGCCGTATTTATCAAGACTCACTCCTGTAGGATTATAGCTGAAGTAAAAATCACAAGACTCCATTCTTGAACAGCATGCAGCAACATTACATTCTTTTGTCATGTCTATATTTCTAGAAGCCATTTCCGTAAATGACTCCATTACGACATGATATTCAAAAGTATTCATAGCCTTGCGGAACTCATAGAAAATCTTATGCTTTATATTTTCATCATGAAGAGAGTCCATATAATCTTTGAAAGGATTGCCGTCTGCAAGGTTTGCACGGAAAATGCTGTTGCCCCAGGATCCCGGCTTTCTTACAAGTGCATTAAGGCTTGTAATTGCGCTGATTGATTCAGTTTTTACGTCCCCGTATTCGCGGTCGTATTCTTCAATCAGATTGCCTGAAAGATCGTAAATTGAAACTTTCCATGCCCAGGTTTCAATAATTACTTCTGAGTTCCTGTATTCTGGAGGAAGCGTATATTTATGAACTTTTTCAAGTGTGACATTTGAATAATTATCTGTCTTTTTGTTCAGAATGCGCTTTGCTTCAAAACGCTTAGGCGGTAACGGCAGCAGTTCCGCTCTGTCCTTTTCAAACAGTTCATTTACCGGCACATGATGAACATAATGTTCACGTTTTTCCATAAGGCCTTCACAAGCAACTATAAGTTCGGTTTCGTTAAATTCCTGAAAGTCTGTTGTTGGAATTGTAATTATCGGTGTAAACAGATTCCTTCGGATATATCCAACATTTGTTTCTACATTTCCTTTTTCATGACCGGAATATGGATTGCAGAACCTGCTTTCAAAACCGTAATGAATACGGAATCTGACAAAAACCGGATTTTCTTCCAGTTCCTTGCAGACTCTTTTTCCGATTCCCGTTGCGTTGTCAAAGATTATTCTTTCAGGAACTCCGCCTATATATTCAAAAATTGTCAGAAGTGCCTGCATTACGCACTCGCAGTTTTCACCCCTGGAAATCTGTACAAATGCTTTGTTTGAATACGGAAACGAAAGGACAAAATACTTCATTCTGAGCAGCCCAAGCGGTGTTTCAAAATCTGCTTCGCCGAAATCAGCCTGTGCAACTCCCGGATACCAGACAAGATGGCTGAATCCCAGGTCCTTTTTCTGGGCTTTACGCCATGCTTTTACAAAGCGGTTTACAGAATCATAAGAAACTTTTGCATCCTTGAATTCTTTGATAAGCAGATCATAAACTCGTTTTGATGTCAGCCTCTGCTTTGACCAGACATTTTTGTTATCTTCTAGTAATTCAGTGAGCCAGTTTTTGTAATCGTCTGTTGCCTTTGGCTTTTCCATTTTCACTGGCAGCGGTTCACTGAAATCTTCCTGCTCGATGTATTTTTTTTGCGGTCTTGAAATCGACCTTTTCTTCTCGGCAAATCTGTGTTATAGACATGCCTTTTCTGTGTTTTTGTCGTATACTTTCTACGGTGGACATTGAAATCATCTCCTTGACTTCCTCCTGGATTTTTATTGCGTACCAAGAGTCTGTCATAAAATGGGGATGTTTTCATGTCCCCATTTTAGCCATTTGCAAATTCCCGGGAATTCTTGTGCAAATAAGCTGGAATTCCTGCTGCAAATTTTTGGGATGATTTATTGTAAATTAACACTTATTTTGTTTTCCTCAGCCTTCTTTTTCTGACGTTCTGCTTCAAACTTGCAGCACTCATAGTAAGTAGCCCGGGAAA
>JAFPKH010000258.1:0-6168 GCA_017424825.1 Treponema sp.
CCTGAAAGTTTATTTAAAGAAATGAATAATTTAAGTGGGATAAGAAAAAATTCGTGTATTGGATTAGCTTTAGAAATAGAATTAGAATCATATGAAGAAAAAGAATTTTATATAGTTTTGGGAGAAGATGTTTCAAAAACAAAAATTCTCTGGCTTAAGCTTTCATAATCTTTTTGCGTAAGAAAATCTTTATGCGACGCAAGATTTGAAGATGCGCTTTTAAAATCTTTCTGGCTTACAAAATAGAGGATTGCATTGTAGATTGAATCCCCGTAATTTTGTTCAAGGCCTTTGCTGATTCCCCATCGGTCAACTACGGCATCCAACCAGAGCATGCTGTCGTAATATCTTTTCTGCTGTTGGAGTTCCGCTGAAAAATTTGAAGCAGTAATGTCAAAATCGCTCCGGCTGTCATTTTTTTCGCTCACATTGTCGTTTGCCACGAAAACAAGTCTTGCCGCAGAAATCGGAAAAGCAGAAAGGTAATCTTTTTTTTCCATTTGTAAGCCGTTTATATTTTTGGCTACAAGGCTTACAAGCATGGCATCGCTTACTTCATAACGGCCTTTGTACATTTTTTTGGGAACGACCGCGTATTTTGTGCTGTCCAGCATTTTCTTTTCACCCGGATTGAATCCCATTGGATTTGTCGTTTCAACGTCGATTTTTTTTCCGTCGATTATTACGGAGCAAAAACAATGGTCCGGCGCACGGTTTCCAATTACATTCAGTCCGGCAGCTTTTGCCAGCGCAAGATATAAAACGGAGGCTGAAACACAATTGTACGTTCCTTCATCAAAAACGGTCGTAAGGCGGGTTTGCTTCAGGGAATAGCGCAAGAGCGTTTTTTCGTACATGAGCATCAGGACTTCTTCTGCTTTTACCTCATCGGAATATGATTGGAATTTTTCATTGGTTACGCGCTTTTCAAGTTCGTTGTACATTGAAAGATATTTTAGAAAATCAGCGGTGGAGATTGCGGGGTAGGATGAAAATTGAAGCGCCGCAGTTATAATCTGTTTGGGGCTTAAGTTCGGAGAAGAAAAATCCAATGTTATATATGGTTCAAGCGATGGAAAATCATCCGGGAGCGAATCCTGCGGGATTGAAAATCCTTTTGAGAAAACCATAAATCCGAAAACAAAAAATAACAAAAACGCTTTTCTTTTCAAATGTGCCTCCCCGGTTAAATCCCGATTGCTTCTATATTATACCCGTATGCTCTATAAACGAATTTTCCTTTGTAGATTGTCGCAACGATCTTTCCCGTGAGTTTTTTTCCTTCAAGCGGAGTGTATTTTCCCTTGCTCTGGAAATTTTCACCGCGCACAGTCCATGTTGATTCAGAATCGATCAAAACAAGGTCTGCATCGAAACCTTCTTCAAGAAGCCCCTCGTTTTTAAGTCCAAGGATTTCTGCCGGGCGTGCGGACATTTTTTCGGAGAGCGTCTTGAGCTTCATTCCGTTTTCAATGCAAAGCACTGTATAGCAGACTGAAAATGCAGTTTCCAGTCCTGAAAATCCCGGGCTTCCTGATGCCTTGTCCTGGGCTGTGTGAGGCGCATGGTCGGTTGCAATGACATCTGCCGTTCCGTCTTTGAGTGCGGCTATTACTGCAAGCCTGTCTGTTTCCGGTCTGAGCGGCGGATTTACAATCTGGAAGCAAGTGGCTGCCGTTTCGGAATTAAGGCCAAGATGGTGCGGAGTTACTTCGCATGTTACGTTCTGTCCGTTTTGTTTTGCGCGGCGGACTGCATCAAGCGATTGTTTGGTGCTCACGTGGCAGAGGTGAACGTGCACTTTTGCATCTTCTGCAAGGCGGATGTTTCTGAACGTGGCGCAATCTTCTGCTGCTGCAAGAATTGAGTTTGCTTCCTGAAGATATTTTTTTGCATTCTTTTTGTCTTCTGCTGAAGGCTTGTTTTTGTTGAGAAGATCAAGAGCGTTTTTGCGCAGCGGTTTTGCTTCTGATGCAAGGAACGGATCTTCTGAGTGGCATGAAACTATTATTTTTTTTGCAGCTGCTTTTTTCATTCCTTCAAGCATGACTGCAGAATCCGTAACTTCATGTCCGTCTTCGGTAATGAGAGGCACGGTTTTTTTGTCGAGCGAATCAATATGCTCCGTGTTTTTTCCGTCGAATCCTTTCGTTATGCTCACCGACTGATAGACTTTCAGCAGTCCGAGCTTTTCGGCTTTGTCCATGTTTTTTTCCGCATCTTTTTGGCTGCTGATTACGGGATTTGTGTTCGGCATAAGCACGACGGTTCCGAATCCTCCTGCAACCGCTGCATGGCATCCTGATTCCAAATCTTCTTTTTGTGTCTGCCCCGGATCGCGCATGTGAACGTGCATGTCAATGAAAGACGGCATGACGATCATTCCCTTGGCATCGAGCTTATCAATGGAAGAATCTTTTAAAAATTCTTTAACTGCTTCTGCTGAGGGAAATCCGTCGATTTTTCCTTTGCGGATGAGGACTGAAGATTTTTTTGCGTCCATGTCCTTGTCAACAAGGCGGGCGTTGTAAATCAAAAGAGGCTTTTCCATTATTCTTCCCCTACGTTTCCGGCTGTGTACAATGCATCGCAGTAATAGCACCGGTACTGTTTTTTTGCCCTGTCAACCAGACGGAATTCCTGCGGCACATAATGCTCCGTAATCGTGATGCAGCGTGGGTTTTTGCACTGCATGACGTTCTCCACTTTTTCAGGAAGCTCCATTTTGATTTTGCGGACAATCTTTGAATCCTGGATGACGTTGACCGTGATGTTCGGGTCTATGAAACCAAGGACGCTGTAATCTATGTTGATTATGTTGTCTACCTTTATGATGTCTTTTCTTCCTGATTTCTGGGAAGCTGCGTTTACGATGAGTGCGGTGGTGAAGCGTGCGTTGTCAAGTCCGAGCCATTTGAAAACTTTCCATCCGCTTCCTGCGTGTATGTGGTCGATTACGAGTCCGTTCTTTATTTCTGCAATGTTAATCATAGTTTTCTCCTGTAATTTTTACCGATGTCAATGAATTTTCTAGAGGCTTCCGGTGAGCTTTGAGATAAGCGCCATGCGTGCGTACATTCCGTATTTTACCTGCTTGAAATATGCCGCCCTTGGATCATTGTCCACTTCCGGTGCAATTTCGTTTACGCGCGGGAGAGGGTGCAGTACGATCATGTCTTTTCTTGCAAGCTGCATTTTCGTTTTGTCCAGGATGTAGCTGTCCTTGAGCCTTATGTAGTCCTGTTCGTTGAAGAACCTTTCTTTTTGTACGCGTGTCATGTAGAGGATGTCCAGGTCGCCGATTACGGTTTCAAGCCTTTCTGCCGTAGTGTACTGGACTCCTGCCGGTTCAAGAACGCTTTTTATGTAGTATTCCGGGAGCGTGAGTTCGTTCGGGCTGATGAATACGAATTTGTTGTTGGGATAGCGGCTCATGGCTTTTGCAAGGGAGTGGACCGTGCGTCCGAATTTCAGGTCACCGCAGAATCCTATCGTGTGTCCGCTGAATCCGCCTTGGAGTGCACGGATTGTGAGAAGGTCGGTCAAAGTCTGCGTCGGATGGTAGTGTCCTCCGTCACCTGCGTTTATGACCGGACATGCGCTGAACTGGGATGCAAGCAGAGCGGCACCTTCTTTTGGCGTGCGCATCGCAATGACATCGACGTATGAACTTACTACGCGGATTGTATCTGCAAGCGTTTCGCCTTTTGTGGATGAAGTGTAGCTTGCGTCGGCAAATCCTTCGACGGAACCGCCAAGATGCAGCATTGCGGCTTCAAAAGAAAGACGTGTCCTTGTGCTCGGCTCAAAAAAAAGTGTCGCAAGAATTTTCCCGCGACACACATCTTGAAATGAATTCGGATTGACAATAATCTGTTCCGCCAAAGAACAAATCTCCTCGATTTCCGAAACTGACAAATCACCCGGCTCAATAACATGCCTGCCTGTTAACATAGGTTCCCCCTGATAAAATCTGAAAAACAATGGGCAGCATCGGATTTTCCTGAAATTTTTCGATGCACCTCATGAGAGTATATAGGTTTTTCCCGTTGATTTCAATGCTTGGTAATCCTCATGAAATGATGGTTCATTGGTTGCCATTACGGTATTTTCGGTATACAATATCCTTATGCAGATAATACCAGTTGCGAGCGGCAAGGGCGGCGTGGGAAAGTCACTTCTCAGCGCGAATCTTGCAATAGCTTTAGGACAGGCGGGTAAAAAAGTTCTCTTGGTTGACCTTGACTTGGGGGCCTCCAACCTCCATCTGGTCATAGGACAGACTTCGCCAAAAACAGGAATAGGAACATATCTCACCGGTCAGACACCTTTTGAGGAAATCATAACCCCGACAGATTATGAGAACGTGTTTTTTATAGCCGGAGATTCGGAAATACCCGGATTGACTTCATTGCGGGCGAGCAAAAAGAATGAGCTTGTAAGGAATTTCCAGAGCCAGGATTTTGATTATCTTGTCCTTGACCTGGGCGCAGGAACCCACCTTACCATATTGGACATGTTCTTGCTTTCACCGCAGGGAATCATCGTTACGGCACCGACTGTCACCGCAACTTTGAACGGATATCTTTTCCTGAAAAACATCGTGTTCCGCATGATGTACAATACATTCAGGAAGGGAACGCCTGCACATGAGTACCTTGAAAATCTGAAAAAGGATTCCGCATCGCTTCAGAGGCTTTATATTCCCAAGCTGGTTGAGGCTCTGGAAACCGTGGATCCCAAGAACACCGCGCTGTTCAAATCACGCATGGCAGAATTCCGTCCGCGTCTTGTCCTCAATATGATCGATGACCCGAAAGATGCAGACCGTGCGAACAAAATCAGGCGTTCATGCCAGCAGTTCCTTGGATTGAACCTTGATCACCTTGGCGTAATCTACCGGGACAGCCTGCAGGACAAGGCTCTTGCTTCAAGGCTCCCGATCATTGCATACAAGCCCCAGTCTTTGGTTTCACAGGGAATCTACCGTGTTGCGGATAAAATCCTTCATTCTGAGACGCTTTCGTTTGATGCCGGATATGACATAACCCAGGCGAGCGAAACTTCTTTCCAGATTGCAGCGGAAGAGGCAGGTGAGGACTACAGCCAGAAAATGTCCTATGTCGAGGATCTGATTGGAAGCGGAACCCTTACGACCGGGGAACTTGCGGAAGCAATCAAGCAGCAGCAGTTTGAAATCACCCAGCTTAAAAAGGAAAATTTACTGCTTAAGAAAAAGCTGGTCGATGCCGCCCGAAAAGGGTATAAGGTCTAATTTACAGGGCATCCTCTTTTTCGGGTGCCCTTATTAAGGAAAAAGTTATGCCACTTTATATAAATTATCCATCTTGGATTCACCCGGAGATTTTTCCGAACGTTCCGGTGCTGAGTTTGATCCGTTGGTACGGATTGATGTATGTCTTTGCTTTCGGAACAGCATATTTGGTTTTGAAAAAAGAGCGCAAGGAAGGGCTTCTTGATACTTCCGACCATAAGGCGACCGAGGACGAGCTTTTCAGTTTTTTGGCGTGGGGAATTGTCGCGCTTCTTTTGGGAGCGAGGATTTTTTCAACGCTTGTTTATGACACTAGCGGGGTTTACTGGAAAAAGCCGTGGCTGATTCTATGGCCGTTTGACCCTGAGACAAAAAAATTTACGGGGCTTGCCGGAATGTCATACCACGGCGGATTCATCGGCGGATTGATCGGGATGCTTGTCTGGTGCAAGGTTCACAAAAAGAATACGTGGAAATGGATTGACGTTATGAGCGTGGCGATTCCCATTGGCTACACGTTTGGCCGTCTTGGAAATTTCCTTAACGGTGAGCTTTACGGACGTGTTACGACCATGCCTTGGGGAATGGTTTTCCCTGCCGCAGAAAAATTCCCGGTGTCGCAGGACTGGGTTCAGGAAATCATGGCAAAAATTGGCATGACGGCACCTGAGGGAGCGACTTTGGTAAATCTTCCGCGTCATCCAAGCCAGCTCTATGAAGCGTTGTTTGAGGGCGTCTTCCTTGGAACCTTGCTCTGGAACCTTCGTAAACGGAAGCCTTTCGACGGATTCATCGGATCTTTGTACTGCACTGGTTACGGAGTGGTGCGCTTTGTGATTGAATATTTCCGCGAACCGGACGCAGATTTGGGATTCAGAATCAGCTCGGACGGA